>DASQEG010000027.1:0-5633 GCA_035633775.1 Bryobacteraceae bacterium | reverse complement strand
GATCCCATGAAACACGTAACTGTCCGGCGTGGTCCGCAACAGAGACGGCAAGCGTATTGTCTTCGGCTGGCGCGGCTTTCGGGGCCGCGCCGAGCGCAAGCAGGCTGACCGCCAGGCAGGCAAACAGCACAGCCAGGATCGTGAGCCCCATCTGAAATGTATTCGTCGACACGGTCGAGTACCATCAATGTTCGCATGAGTTCGGGCTCACTGGCGGGCCGGCTGGCGACGTCAACGGACGCCATCTGGTTGGGATTGCTGATTGGTGTTGCCCTCGTCGCATGGGAGTTTCTCCGTCCGGGCAGCGTTCTGCCCGGCCTCGCGGGAGCCTGCATCGTAATCGTGTGTGGGCTCCGGCTGGGGCCGCTGCCGGCGCTTTGGATGACGGTTGGGGCTGCATCCTGCGTTGCCGGACCTGCCGTGCGGAGACCCTGGTGGGGGCTGGTGGCCGGTGTGATCGCATCAGTGATCGCGGCGAGTGAGGCTCAGGTTGGCACCGCGGCAGCCGCAGCAGCCGCAGTTGTGCTCGCCGGCCTCAACTTTCTGATGAGGGTGGCAGTGCGGGCCCGATCGAATAAGCGCGCCCGATAGAATAAGACTTGCCCATGCACACCGAAGGCGAACGAGAAACGGAGCTGGTGCTCGGGACCAAACAACTGCTCGGGCTCCTGTTTGTGTCCTTCGTCCTGCTGGGTATCTTCTTCGCCATGGGTTATGTTCTGGGCCGGAACTCTGTGCCTCCCGAAACCGTGCGCCGGACCGCAGATGCGGACCGACCGACGGACCGTCCCACAGATCGCCCTTCGGCTGCCGTCGGAGAGGTCGCACCTGCCGCAGCTCAGCCCGGTGCGTCCGCCGAGGTGGCAACCGCACGCTCGGCGGGGCAAAGCAGCCCGTCGGCGGCGTCCGAGCCTGCGACTGCAACTGCTTCCGGAGCCGTGGACAGCGGTCGTTCAGCAGCTATTGCCACGAACGAGCCGAAGTCCGGCGAACTTTATGTTCAGTTGAGAGCCGTTGCAAGGCCTGACGCCGAGATGCTCGCCGAAGTACTGACCAAACGCGGATTCCGATCGCTTGTGACGCCGTCCTCAAAAGAAGGCCTTTTCCGGGTCCTTGTCGGCCCTGCCAGGACGGAGGCCGACCTCGGCAAATTGCGGACGGATCTGGAAGAGATCGGCTTCAAAGGCATTCCGAGGAAGATTCCGTGAGTTCGCAACCCCTTGTTCAACTGGAGCCGGCTCGCCCACGGCTCCCGGAGTGGCTCCGCCGCAGTGAGACGGATTTCCCAGCGGTTACCGCCCTGAAGCGGGATCTCCGGAATCTGCGACTGCACACGGTGTGCGAGTCGGCACGATGCCCCAACATTCATGAGTGCTTCGCGCGTGGTGCGGCGACCTTCATGATCCTCGGGAACCTGTGCACACGTGGGTGCGGCTTCTGTTCGGTACCGAAAGGCTCACCGGAGAAACGCGAATTTACCCTCGACCCGGACGAGCCGGAGAACGTGGCGCGAATGGCCGCCACCATGAAGTTGCAGTACGTGGTGATCACAAGCGTGAATCGCGATGATCTGCCCGACGGAGGCTCCTTGCACTGGGCCGAGACGGTTCGTGCGGTCCGCCGGACACTGCCGAACTCCCGTATCGAAGTGCTCACACCGGACTTTTGCGGTGATCTGTCTGCCGTGGATCGTGTGCTGGACGCCAGTCCCGATGTGTTCAATCACAACATGGAGACGGTGCAGAGGCTTTACCGCCGCGTCAGGCCGCAAGCCGACTACCGGCAGTCTCTCACCGTGCTTGCGTACGCCAAACGAAAGCGTCCCGATATTCTTACCAAGTCAGGCCTGATGGTTGGCCTCGGCGAGAGTGAGGCGGAGGTACAGGCCCTGCTCACGGATCTGGCAGCCGCCGATGTGGACGTCGCAACGATCGGCCAGTATTTGCAGCCGACGCGACGCAACCTCCGCGTTGCGGAGTATGTCAGTCCCGCACAGTTTGAGCGCTACCGCGAGTTCGGTACTGCAAACGGGCTGGCCAATGTCTTCAGCGGGCCGTATGTCAGAAGCTCCTACATGGCTGACCTCGTGAATCGGCAGACACGACAGTGCTCCTGAACTATGTACTGGCCATTCTGTCCGGCCTGCTGCTCACGGCTGTTCATCCACGCTGGAATCTCACCTTACTGGCCCCGTTCGCACTAGCTCCCCTGGTATATGCGCTCCTTAGAGAATGGGAGCCCAGACATCGCTTCCTGCTTGGCTACGCGGCGGGTCTAGCCTTCTGGGCCACGATCAACTACTGGATCCAGTTCGTACTGTCGGTACATGGTGGACTCGGCACCGGGCTCGGCACCGTGGGCTTCGTTGTGTTCGTACTTCTGCGTGCGATTCCCATGGGACTCTTCGCACTGCTCGCGGGAGTCGTCGTCCAGCGACGCTATGCTGTGCTCGCCGTCCCTTGCCTGTGGGTTGCTATGGAACGGTTGCCGTGGCTCTTCCAGTACACATGGCTGCATCTCGGTAACGCGGGAATCGACATGGGCTTGCCTGTGCGACTGGCGCCGATACTCGGCGTGTACGCCATTTCGTGGGTCTTTGCCGCCCTTGGAACAGCGATCGCGGTGGTAGCCTTCCGGCGGTCGAGGCGAGAATTGGTGTGGCTGGCTCCCATTGCGCTGCTCTTCATGCTGCCCGATTTGCCGGCTCCACAGGTGCCCCAAAAGACAGCAGCAAGCGTACAGCCGAACATTCCCGAGCGTGATGACTGGACCGATGAACTCGCACGCTCAACACATACTCAGTTGGAGGCACTCTCGCTTCGAGCGGTGTATGACGGGAGCGGCCGGCCGGTATCTCTGATCCTGTGGCCGGAAGTACCCGCGCCTGTCTACTACGTCGAAGACCCCGCGTTGCGCGACCGCGTGAATGCCATGGCCGCGACGGCAAAAGCGCATGTGCTTATCGGAACGGTGGCCCACAATGAACGCGGTGCTCCGCTCAATGCCGCGATGATGGTCACTCCCCAGGGGACGGTCTCGGGGCGCTACGACAAAATGTTCCTGGTTCCGTTTGGTGAGTATGTGCCCTTCCCGTTCGGCGGTTTGCTCGGCAGCATCGCGAGCGAGGCGGGTGATTTCGTCGCAGGATCGCGGGTTGTGCTCTTCGAGTCAGCAGGTGAGAAGGTGGGCCCGTTCATCTGCTACGAATCAGCCTTCCCGCACCTCGTGCGCCGGTTTACCGCTGCGGGTGCGACTGTGCTCGCCAACCTTTCGAACGACGGCTACTTCGGAGGTGCTGCTGCGCGCGAACAGCACCTCAGCCTGGTCCGGATGCGTGCGGTCGAGAACCGGCGATGGATCCTGCGATCAACAAATGATGGGATCACTGCGGCGATCGATCCCGCCGGCCGGGTTGTGACCCGACTGCCCGAGTTTCAGGCCACCTCAGGCCGCCTTGGCTACGATGTCCGGTCGGATCTGACGCCGTATGTGCGTTTTGGGGACGTGTTCGCCTGGTCCGCCACGACCCTTGCAGGCCTGCTGCTTGTCCTCTCTCAGATTCCTTCCTATAACCGCGGCTGAACTGAGCTGATAGCTTCGTCCTCTTCGCGTATCTGGAGGGACGTCATGAGTCATTCTCCTCTTCACAGCCGCCTGCTTCGCACTTTGAACGCTGCCCTGCAGGAGCCTCGTTCGCGACAGGCTCTAAGCCGCCGCGGTTTTCTTCAAACTCTCGGCGGCGCAGCTTTGGTTCAGCCTGCCGCCTGGTCAGCGCCTGCCGTCAGCCATGACGTGGCAATCGTTGGCGCAGGCCTTGCTGGCCTGAGTTGCGCTTACGAACTGAAGAAAGCGGGCGTCCGGGCGCCGATCTATGAGGCGTCGGATCGTGCAGGTGGCCGATGTCACTCGCTGGCAGGCTTCTTCCCGGGTCAGGTCGCCGAGCGCGGCGGAGAACTGATCGACAACCTGCACAAGACAATGATCGGTTATGCGCGGGAGTTCGGGCTGACGCTGGAGGACGTTGGCAAAATGCCCGGCGAGGTCCGCTATCACCTCGACGGCAGAGACGTTCCAGAGTCCGTTATCGTCGAGGAGTTCCGAGCATTTGTGCCTGCTATGCGAGCCGACCTCCGCCGGCTCTCGCCTGAGCCGACAGCCGACTCACACAACGAGGCGGACAAGCAACTCGATTACCTGAACCTGCGGCAGTATCTGGAAACGCGACGCGCCGGACGGCTGATCTCGAAGGCGATTGAAGAAGCTTATGTCGCGGAGTACGGACGAGAACTGGACGACCAGAGCTGCCTCAATCTCCTCCTGTTCATCCACGCAGACCGGCGCTCGCGATTCACGCCGTTCGGCGTTTTCAGTGATGAGCGCTATCATATCGTCGAAGGCAATGATGGAATTGCCCGAGGGCTGGCAAACAGGCTGCCCGGCCAGATTGTGCCGTGCAAGCAGCTGGCTGCCGTGAAACCTGCATCAGACGGACGCTTACGGCTGATCTTTTCAAACGGCAGTTGGGCGGAACACGGCGCCGTGGTCCTGACGTGTCCCTTTTCGGTGCTCCGCAACATTGACTTGAAAGACCTCAAGCTGCCAAAGTGGAAAACCGATGCGATCAACGGGCTTGGCTACGGTGAGAACGCCAAGCTAATGATCGGATTTACCAGGCCGCAATGGCGCGACCTGAACTGCAACGGTTCGTCGTACTCGGATCTTGCGGATCATCAGGCGACCTGGGAAACGAATCCGACGCTGGCAAACGGAACACGTGCTGTCCTGACGGACTACTCAGGCGGGAATCGCGGTCGCAATTACCTTAGCGAGCCGCTGCAAGTGAAGGCCGCCAGGTTCCTCGGCGATCTCGACCGGGTCATGCCAGGAGTGCACTCCAGCGCCCGTCGTGACAAGACGGGATCGCTCATGGTTCATCTGGAGCACTGGCCTTCGAATGCCTTCAGCCGCGGCAGTTACACATGCTACCAGCCAGGCCAGTTCACCTCGATTGCGGGAAATGAGGGCAAGCCGGTCGGCAACTTGTACTTTGCCGGTGAACACACGAATTCATTTTATGAGTGGCAGGGATTCATGGAGGGCGCCCTGCTTTCCGGGATCCAGGCGGCGGCTGATATTGTTCGCAAGAAGCGGTAAAAGGGGCCGGCGCCACGCGTTGCCGGGCCAAAGTGCGGGTTGTACAATAGGGTTGCGGGCCACCCTAGCTCAGCTGGTAGAGCGGCTGATTCGTAATCAGCAGGTCGCCGGTTCAATCCCGGCGGGTGGCTCCATGAAATCAATAGCTTACCAGCTGTCATCTCTCAATCTTCCTCAGATTCGTGTTCAAAAGTGTTCAAAATGTGTTCGGGGCTTGCCTGAACCGCTTTGAGCTTCTCATCCAGTGATTCAACGGCTTCCCGAACGCTGGCCGGGATCTGCTGGATGTACCGGTTGATCGTCATCGCCGGGGTTGAGTGCCGGAGATGTGCTTGAATGTCCTTCAGGCTGCCCAGATCCTGCATGTGCGTAGCGCAGGTTCTGCGGAACGCCTGATGGTTCACTTCCGCGAGGAACGATGTCGGCAGACCGGGGTTCTGCTTGAAAGCGGCACTTCGGGCTCCCGCGGCGGCCGGTTT
>DASQEG010000026.1:0-6554 GCA_035633775.1 Bryobacteraceae bacterium | reverse complement strand
TGGCGCAAGATCGTGGATTTATGGTCAGCGCGAACAGCGGAACTGGCGAAAATGCCCGGAGTTCGCCACATCATGGCATTCGAAAATACTGGCGTTGCAATCGGTGTCACGATGCCGCACCCCCATGGACAGATCTACGCTTTTCCGTTCATCCCTCCACTGGTGCAGACCGAACTAACGGCTGCGCGCGAGTATTACCAGCGCAATCACCGGTGTCTGTACTGCGATCTGCTGGCGCGTGAGCGCGAGGATCGCGCGAGGATTGTGGCTGACTCTGAGCACTTTGTTGCGTTCGTTCCCTTTGCTGCGCGCTTTCCTTCCGAGGTCCAGATTTATCCGAAGCGGCATATCCTCGGCATGGCCGGTTTGAGCGATGCGGAGAAGGACGACCTTGCAAGCACCATCAGCACTGTACGGCGCAAGTACGACAACCTCTATGATCTGAGCGAACTGGACCCGGCCGACAACGTACTTCCGCTGATGATGATCGTGCGCCTGCCTCCGGCGTCCGGTGACCATGCCTATCATCATTTCCACATCGAGTTTCTGCCTCTGCAGCGCAGCCAGAAAAAGTTGAAGTACCTGGCTTCGGTGGAGACCGGAGGCGGCAGCTATCTTGCGGATACAAAGCCAGAGGAACGAGCCGAGGCCCTGCGCAATGCAGAGCCCCGGACAGTGGTGAGCTGATCACTTCGGTGCGGGAGCAATCCAGCGCACTTCCGCGATCCCCGCAATCTCAGCCAGTTTCGAAGCATCCACTCGGCCAATCACAACGTTCAATGTCTCCGGCAGCGATGTGAGAACAAACCCGAGCCTCTTCAGGCGACTCAGCAGGGCCTCATTCTTGCTGCGCAACCAAATCTGGACGCGTACGCTGCCAGTCTTACCGATCAGGTCGTGATGGATCCTGGCCGCTGAACGCAGTTCCGCCGAGTGCTTCGGCAGGTACGACGCGGTCGCCACCGACTGTGCAATGCCCTGAATCTGTCGCATTGCCCCGACGGCCGGCGCTGCACCTCCAGCCGTGCCGAAGACACCTTCATAACTGACTCCGTCCGGCATCTCCAGCGGCACGTCTACACGCCTCGGCTTACCTCCTTCGGTGATCGTCTTCTCCTCAACAGCGACGAAGGACGTGAACTCCGTCATGAGGCCGTAGTGGATTCCGAGTCGCGTGACTTCAGCTTCCGTTCCGGGGTCCCCCGACAACGCTTCCACCTTCATCCTTGCCCAGAGCGCCGGAAGCGCTTGATGCGATGCTTCCGCGGGTGGGAGGGATAAGCTGATCTCGCGAGACCAGGGCGCACCTGCAAGCTTGCCGTGTATGCGGATCGTGCCCCGGGCTGGGGTGGCGTACGTCCCCGCGATCACGATCGGTTTGGCAGCAAACAAGTCGGGGATGCGCTGCGGCAGGACATCCTTGACGGGAAGCGACCCCCAGTCGACGGTGATATCCGTGAGCAGCGGGTTGCGAACGCGTTCATGAAAGCGCCGGGCAGCCGCGGAACCGTCATCGCTCAAACTTACGTACTGCACTTCGCCGCGGCCTTCCTCTGCCATTCGGTCGAGCAGGTAGCGGTTCACAGCATTACCGATGCCGAACGCAAACACACGGGCGCCGGAGTAAGTCCTGATGGCGGCCAGGATCTCCGCTTCGTTGCCTACATAGCCGTCGGTCATGAAGCAGGCAATCCGCAAGTGGCTCTGCGACCTCGACGGCTCGAGCGCAGCACGGATGGCCTGCATCATCTCAGTGCCGCCGGCGCCCTTTCGTTCGCTTAGGAACCGCTTCGCTGAGCTGACGTTTTCCGGTGTCGCGGGCCGCGGCTGCTGGAACAGCAAATGTGTGTCTCCACTGAAGGTGATGACGTTGAATGTGTCGAACGGTCTCAGAGCCGCGATGGCCAGCGACATGGCTTCCTTGGCCTTCTCAATCGGAAAGCCACGCATGGAGCCGGAAGTGTCGAGCACAAACACGATCTCCTTTGGCGTGAGGTCCTTCGTCGTGAAGTGATCCGGCGGTTGAAGAATCACGCTGAAGTAGCCTGCACTGCCGGAAGTGCGATGTGTCAGCACGGCGTCACCGATGCGTTTCCCCGCTGCGTCATAGCGCAGAACGAAGTCTTTGTTGGGAATTGTTCTGCCATTTCGCAGACGGATCACTGCGCTTGTCGCCGACGGCCGCTCAGCCGTCACTTCGTGTGTCGTGGATCCGACCCACTCCAGTGGCATGCCGGCGTCCAGCCTGACTTCCAGGTTGATGTCGTGACCCGCACGTTCGCCTGGCGCCGCGTAGCCGGCCGTGACAGGCGATTTATAACGTGGCCCGACCACCATTGGAAATGCCCATTCGAACGTTCCGGCTTCATAAGGAATCCGTTCGTTCCAGGTAAGCGTGACTCGAACCTTCTCGCCCGGCGCGATACCGGCTACATGTTGCGTGAACAGGTTTGCACGCTCCTGCTGCAGTAGCGCAGCCTGCTGGCCCTGGTCGCGCGCGGCTTCATAGATCGCCCGAGCCTCGTCCCGTTGCAAAACCTTCCCTTTGATCACGCGGGTGCCGACGGTCAGAGTCATGCCGTCTACGGCAGCGCGGTGCGGTAAAGGAAACGCGTACACTGCCTCCATCCGGTCACGCGCGGTGTTCTCGAACTCCTGCGTCATCGTGACGCGCGCCAGAAACCCTGCCACCTCGGCACGAACGTCGGTGCGCCGGAGCGGACACTCCGCGCCTGTTCCGAGCACCTTCAGCGAGCCTGTCTCGGCAAATACGGTTGCCGCAAACAGAAGCGCGGCGCTCATCATCCTCACCATGGGCATTCCTCCTTCGCAGTGGAAATGCCCTCAGGCGAGATCGCCTTTCACCTTTTTCGAAGAGTGATTTGGGACTGCGCTATGGTTTCGGACGAGACCAGTGATCCAGGTTGCTGCTGGTCGCTCTGTCGGAAGGGATTCCGCATACCTGGACCGCCACCCGAGCCGAGCCATGCGGCAAGCCTGTGTTCGCTGCTATCGACGAATGTGAGCTGGCGTGGAAGAGCCACCAGTTCACCGGCCTGAACAGGTCGTGTGGTCACGACCTGGTCCGCCGCAATTGTGAGCACGCCTTCGCGCGAACTTCGAACCTGAACGCGAACAAGGTCGGTTGCTTCAAATCGCGTGTCCGGAGCGACGCGAGACCATGTGCCGTCGGCGCTTCGCCGCTCCACGATCCAGTCGATCCCGGCGCTCTCAACGGGCGCCGTCATCGCTGGCGGTAGCGATTGGGCTGCCGGGGCGGCGGCTGTCGGAGTCGCTGCAGGGACAGGTGCTTCGATTGTCGACGCGGGTGCGGCGGGGGTCGGGGGTGTCGCCTGTGACGCTCGCTGATCCTGCTTCTGTTCAGGAAGATGGGCAATGCTCTGCTGAGGTCGAGCCGGTGCCTGTTGCGCCCTCGGCACGGTCCCGACGGCTACCGAGCGCTGGCCCGCAGAACGCTCGACGGCGGCCGGCCGCTCCCGCCAGGTCTTCACCGAGACCATCACCAGCGTCACGGCGAGCAACGTAGCGAGCACTTTGCCTTTAGGCCGATCCCACCATTCACGCAACCCACCGGCGATGGTGAACTCCGGCGTCTCCGTAGCCTCCAGCAGCCGCGCGCGAGCAGCAGGCTGTTCCAGCAGCACGCGCAGCGCTTCTTCATCGTGCAAGGCTGCGAACAGCTCCTGGTCGTGCAGCGCAGCTTCGAACAGCTCCTCACGTTCCTCGGCCGTGAGGGTCTCTGTGGCGTAGCCGCCGAGCAGCTGGCGGGCGCGGTCGTTCACGGCTTGTCCCACCGACCGCCCATTAGCTCGAGCAACCGCTTGCGGCAGCGAAGATCCCAGGTGTAGACCGTATTGACCGACGCCGCATCCATTTCTTCCGCGATCTCGGCAAAGGAGCGCCCGAGCAGTTTGAGGCGCAGCAACTCGCGGCACCGCTCACCCAGCTTTCTTACAGATGCGGAGAGCCGGTCGAGCATCTGCTGCTGCGCTGCCCAGTCTTCGGGTCCCGGACGGTCGTCGGCCAGTTGCAGCTCCTCGGCAGGAATGGCGGCAGCATCGCCCCGCCGAAGCTGCTTCCTTCGCAGGGCGGCCATCTTGAACCGCAGGATCTGCAGGGCCAGCGGAACCAGTTCTCCGATCGCCGTCACGTTCGGGTATTTCGCTTCAAGCACCATCAGTACGTCCTGCGCCAGATCCTCGGCCGAAGACCTCTCAATACGAGATGCCGCGAACGCCACTATCCTTTCGCGCAGCAGGGCCAGAGTCTGGTTGCGGTCCATCGACCCGTTGTCAGTCCGGGAACCCTTCTTTGCTCAGCGCAGGAAACAGGCGTAGCGCGTTCTTGTAGTAGATCTTCTTTAAAACGTCATCGGGGAGGTCGAATGCATAGAGCTGCCAAAGGCCGTGGTACTTGCGGATATTCGGGATCCACTCGTCGTCGGTCTCCAGCAGCCGGAAGTAGAACGGGTACTCACTGAGCTCATACCGATCCTTGCCGAACAGGACGCGGTCCTGATAACGCGTGAAGAAACGCTTGACGGCCCGCGGCTGGCGCCCCAGTTCGCCGAGAATCGCGGCAAACTCTACATGCACATTGGGCAGCTTGTCGAGAAGCCCGCCGAGTGCCCCGAGATCGTGCGCGAGCCATCCCATGTGCGCCATGATGAAGGTGGTTTTCGGGTTCCGCGCGAACAGGTTGTGCTGCTCGGCGATCAGCTGATCCCACGACGGTCCGCCGGTAGCGTGGTCGCGATTCGGCCGCTGCCGCAGCTCCAGCCACCGCTCGTTGTACTTGTCCATCGGTTCAAACAGCGGTTTCGGGTCCGCGGTGTGGATCAGGACCGGAGCCCTGTACTTCGCCGCTACCGCCCAAACCTCATTCAGCCGTGGGTCGTCAACCGCGAGACGCTTGCCGTCTGAGTCCTTCTCTGTGAGTCCGAAATTCTTCCACACCTTGACACCGGCCGCACCTGCCTTCAAGTCCTCTTCCAGCTGAGCCGCTGCGCCCTTCAGGTCCTTGAAGTTGACGTTCGTCATCGTTAGGAACCGGCCCGAGGCCCGGTGCGCCTTCAAAGCGTCGATCAGAGCCTTTGTCCTTGCGCCGAAACTGCCGGATACGGGCGAGGTCACCATGGCCCTCATGTTGATGGAGTCCATGTCCCTGAGCAGGGCATCGATGCTCGCCGGTGACAGGTTTCGTTGATGAGTGTGAATGTCGATGAACGGGTACTTTGCCCGTTTTACCTCATGTCGAGGGACCACGAGCACGGCACGAGGCTCATACTCCTCGATCGTCGGTGCGGGAACCGGAGTCTGCGCGGGCTGCTGTTGCGGCTGCTGCGCGGTTCCTGCTGCATTGAAGTACAGCAGGACGGCGAAGGCGGCGAATCTCATCAGAACCGAGTATACGGCTGTGGTCTAGACGAGGTGCGGAACGGTGATGATGCGTTTCTGGATCGCGTACTGCACCAGCTGCGCTTTGTTGTGGATGTCCAGTTTGCGCATCAGATTGAACTTGTGGGCTTCCACCGTCTTCACGCTCAGGCCCAGATCTCCTGCTATCTCTTTGACGGAGTTCCCTTCGGCCAGCAGTTTCATCACTTCCCGTTCACGGGGGGTAAGCATCGAGATGCGGGAATTCCTGCCGTTGCTCTGCAATCGCGTCCGGAAATCCTCGACCAGCTGGTTCAACATTCGGGGGCTGAGGTAATGCCCACCCAGCCATACCTCGCGAATAGCTGCCACAAGCTCGGAGGCGGCGCTCTCCTTCAGCACATAACCGGTCGCGCCCACCTCCATGCCGCGTACGAGAAACTCTTCGTCGCTGTGCATCGTGAGCATCATGATTTTCACTTCGGGGCGATTGCGCTTGATGGCGCGAATCGCTTCGAAACTGCACAACCCGGTCATGCCGATGTCCATGAGGACAATGTCGGGACGCAGTTCGGTCGTCTGCTCCACCGCCTCGGTCGCGTTGCAGGCTTCGGCCACCACTTCCAGATCCGATTCAAACGAGAGGATCGTCCGGATCCCCTGTCGGAACATCTGGTGGTCGTCTGCCAGCAGAACGCGTATTTTAGACATTCGTTTATCCAACCCTACTTCTGCCGCTCGTCAGGCCGTGGTACTTTTCCCTTATAGTACTATAACTACGGCTCCAGGATTTCGCTCGGAACGTCGCACACGACGGCAAGTACCGTGTTACGGACCTGCCTAACGCGCATAGTTCCACCGAGGAGCGCGATCCGATCGGGCCAGCATCGAATCTCCAGCCGGCTCAGTCCAGCCAGGTCCGTGCTTGTCGCGGCCACCCTAAGTTGTTTATCGGATAGACGAACGGTTATCTTTAGCGCATTTTGTACCGGACCTGAGTGATCGCTCAGCAGAGTTTGTACAAGGCGGTAAACCAGCAGGGCGGCTGATGGTGAGAGATGATCCAGTCCTTCAGCCCGCCATCGGAACTCGATAGCTTGCGCCGAGGCCTGCCGTTTGAGCAGCCTGCGGAGCACTGGTTCTACTTCCGGTGCCTGA
>DASQEG010000025.1:0-13829 GCA_035633775.1 Bryobacteraceae bacterium | reverse complement strand
GCAGTTCACGATGGATCCGGTGGTCTCAACGGACATGCTGAAGAATCCGCACAGCTCAATCGTCGATGGCCAGATGACCAAGGTGATCGGCGGCACGCTGGCTAAAGTTGTCAGCTGGTATGACAACGAGTGGGGCTACAGCAACCGCGTCGTAGATCTGGTTAAATTCCTTAATAATAAAGGCCTGTAAGTTCCGCCAGGTAAAAGGGATGCGCATCGGGGCATCCCTTTTCTCCGGAAATCATCTCCCACCTAAGCGCGTCCCAGGAGTGTTATGAGGTTCGCAACACTCCTCACCACCACATTCCTGACGCTCAGCGCCGGGCTGGCATTTTCACAGTCCCGGCCGCAGCTGTCCTGGCAAGGCTACGTAACTGGAAGCGCGACCGTTTATGTACAGGGTGACCGCGTCGATGTCCAGGGTCGTGACACGGGATCGGTCGAGAACCCGCGTGTGACGCTCAGGGATCCGCTTCCCGCCGTTCGGCAGACCGTTCAACTGGACGTCCGGCGCGGCCGGGGACGCGTAAACGTGGTTGAGCAGCCCACGCCTCGGAACGAGTACTCCGCCGTGGTGCGGATCGATCCCGTTGGCGAACGTCCCGAGTTCTATCAAATTGATTTCTTTTGGAATCCGGATGCCAGCACAAGCAGCATGCGCGATGGCCGCCGGAGCCGGGATGACGACGAGGGCTATGCCGGCACGCGCCGTCGCGACGATTACGGGCGCGGAACTCGCAGCCGCGCCAATGATCGCGATGCCTCAGGCGAAGTTACCTGGAGCGGCAACGTTGACCATGAAGCGATCGTCGAATTTCGGGCACGCCGCGCTTCTACCCGCACGCTCCGTGGCGCTCCGGTAGCCGGCGCACGCTCAGACTTCAGCTCCGCACTGCCGCGCCGCGAAACAGACGTGCGCCTCGAGAAGCTCGAAGGCCGCGGAGACATTGAACTCGCTGAGCAACCCAGTGCAGACAACGGCTATGCTGCCGTCGTGCGGATTCGCGATAATGAAGGCGGAGCAGGGCAGTATGCGTTCCGTCTGGTGTGGGACGGAGATGATTCCGGCTACTCGCAGTCGTCGTCCACAGACAGCAGGGGTCGCAGCACCAGCACCGGCGGCATCCTGACACCCGGCGGCAGCAGCAATGCCGGTTATGGGGCTTACGGTAGCAGCGGCAGCATGCGCTGGGCGGGACAGGTTGACGGCAGGGTCCGCGTGCACGTTCATAACAACCGCGCCTGGACGTCCCGCGTTTCGGGCGGCGAAGTCGTAAACGAGCGCGTTGACTTCGGTGGAGCCGCCATGCCGCGCGCAGACATTGGAGACGTTGCCGTTCGCAAACTGAACGGTCGCGGCGACGTACGTGTAGTACAACAGCCGCTGAATGCGAATGGTCACACTCTCATATTCGAGATCGATGATCGTGACGGTGGTGCGGATAACTACGAAGTTGAAGTTGTCTGGAGCCGGTAGCAGTACGTGAGGAGCGGCGTTCACGCGGGCTGCGTGTATGCCGCTCCACGCTTCCACTGAATAACTGGCGACTTACCTCGGTAAGACGACAGTCAGGTACGTAAGTAGCTCACTGCGAAAAGGGAGATTACTGTTGCGTCACTACCAAATAGTGGTAAGCTTGTTGCAGGTCGTCGTCTGGACGACCGTTGCTCAGCGTGTTACGTTCGCCCGCCCGCTTCTGGATCCCGGCTCAAACTAGCTCGCTCGTGTTTACCCGCTGCGGAGTCGTTTTGCAGCTTTGACCATAGCTGCGCTTGCGCAGCTCGGAGTGTATCCCTTGACCAATATCTTTGTAGGAAACCTTTCGTACCGGACGACCGAAGAAGAGCTTCAGTCGGCCTTCGGCAACTTCGGTACTGTGGATCGCGTCAGCATCGTTCGCGACCGCGAAACGGGGCAGTCGCGCGGTTTCGCGTTCGTGGAAATGCCGAACGCACAGGAAGCCGAGCAGGCGATCAACGGAATGAACGGGCGCGATTTCGGCGGCCGTGCAATCAACGTGAACGAAGCGCGCCCGCGCGAAGAGCGTGGGGGCGGCGGCGGCGGCGGTAACCGCTTTGGCGGCAACCGCGGCGGCGGCGGTGGTGGCGGCGGGCGCGAAGGCGGCTTCAAGCGCCGCGAACCGCGCTGGTAGTCACACGATAGTAAACACGTTTCAAGGCCACGGGCGACCGTGGCCTTTTTGCGTTGCATGATAAATTGAGGGCGCGATGAGCCCCGACGAACTCGGCTACATGCCGCCGCTGCCGCTGCGAACCGACTGGCGCATCGGGGCGATCGGCACCGGGTTTATCATGCGCGATGTGCAGCTGAGGGCATACCGGGACATCGGGCTGCAGGTTCACGCGATCGCCGGTACGCGGCGTGAGCAGGCCGAGCAAGTGGCCCGGTCGAACAAGATTCCCGTGGTGCATCCTGATTACCGGGCGCTGCTGGCCGATTCCTCGCTCGACATCCTCGACATCGCGGTTCCACCCCACATACAAACAGAGATCATTGATGAGGCCGTGGCAAGCGCACGCAACGTGCGCGGGATCCTCGCGCAGAAGCCGCTTGCAATGTCGTACACAGAAGCGGTCAGAACTGTTGAGGTCTGCGAGGCAGCCGGAGTCACACTCGCTGTAAACCAGAACATGCGATACGACCAGTCGATTCGTGCCTTGAAGACGCTGCTCGATCGCGGTGATCTGGGCGAACCGGTGCTGGCCACAATCGAGATGCGTGCGATCCCGCACTGGCAGACATGGCTGCAGAGCTACAGCGGGCTAACGCTGTCGGCGATGAGCATTCACCACCTCGACTGCTTCCGGTTTTTGTTCGGCGACCCTGACAGCGTGTACGTCAGCGCGCGGTCGGATCCCCGGACGCGCTTCCCCCACAGGGACGGCATCGTGCTCTATATCCTCGAGTGGGACAGCGGCTTGCGCGCGTCAGCCTGGGACGATGTCTGGGCCGGCCCCGCACGAGAGGGCGCCGCATCAGACCTATATATCAGGTGGCGAGTCGAGGGTACCGAAGGCCTCGCTCAAGGCACGATTGGGTGGCCGGGTTACCCAAACGCCGTGCCAAGCACGATTCGGTATGCGACCACGCGGCACCCAGGCGTATGGATCTCGCCTGAGTGGAAGGAAGTCTGGTTCCCCGACGCGTTCCGCGGCACGATGGGCGAACTGCTCGACAGCATCACCGAGGGTCGCGAGCCTGCAATCAGTGGCCGCGAGAACCTTGGCACCATGGCGCTTGTCGAGGCGTGCTATCGCTCGCTGGACGAACATCGCCCGATCGAAGTCAAAGCCATCGCAAGAGGAGCAGCACATTGAAACTTGGACTAATCAGTTCGGCCTGGCTCGGCTCTCCGGTGGGCACTGCTGACGGAATACGCCTGACGAAAGAAATCGGGTTCGACACGATCGACGTGTTTGCAGATCCTACGGAGATCGACATTCGTGAGCGCCGGCTTATCCGGGACACGCTTCGTGAGGCCCGACTTCCGGTGGTTTCGACGGTGTGCTGCGCGCTGGGTATCGCCGACTTCAATGCTCCCGTGCGCCAATTCCATGTGCAGCGCGCAAAGGCCTACCTGGACCTTGCTTACGAACTCGAGGGGCGCAACCTTCTTCTCGTGCTGGGTGAGTATTTGTGGCAGCAGGAGGTGATTCCGCCGCAGGCCCAATGGAACTGGGCGGTCGAGCACACACGCGAGCTTGGCGAGTACGCGGCCCGCCTGGGACTTGAGATTGCGCTGGAGCTGGAGCCCTTCAACCTCTCGATCATTAACGACCTGCCGAAAATGATCCGGTTCCTGGACGATGTCGGACATCCTGCAGTTAAGGCCAACGTGGATGTTTCACACCTTGCTCTCGCAAGGACGCCGGCAGAAGATGTCGTCCAGCTTGCCGGACGCATCGCCCATGTACACTTCTCGGACTGCGATGGCGAGAAGCACGGCGATTTGCCTCCGGGCCGCGGCGTGGTCGACTTCGTACCATACCTGCGCGGCCTGAAAGACGCCGGATTTCAGGGCAGCGTCAGCATTGAGCTCGAGTATTCGCCGGAACCCGCGAAGATCGTTGAGTGGGTAAAGGAAGCGTATACCGCGACGGATCGCCTGATGCGCGAAGCAGGCATCGCCCGGGCAGCTTCAGCCTAGCCGACGTGCACGCTGATAATGGACTCATGAGCGATCCGGCGCCCGCTGATGTTTGCCTGACCGGCAACGCGGGTACTCTGGAGGCACAACTCGACGCCGCGAACCGCCGATTAGCCGAAGCGCACAAAATGGCTTCTCTGGGGCGGCTTGCGGCGGGCATTGTGCACGAGATCAATACACCGATTGGATCGGTGCTGGCCAACAATGAAACTGTACGCCGCTCGCATGAACATCTGCGCCGGCTCCTGTCGTGTGCCGCCGAAGCGGGGCAGCCGCCTCCGCCCAAAGCACTCTCCCTCCTTGACACACTTTCCAGCCTGACTGAGGTCGACCGGATTGCCTGCGAGCGCATTCTCGCGGTAATTCGAAGTTTGAAGACCTTCGCTCGGGTGAACGAAAGTGACTTGCTGAAGGTCAGCGTTCATGAGCTTCTTCAGAACACGATCAAGTTGACGGGCTCCGTGTACCGCCGGCGGATCTCGGTAGATACGGACTACGACGACTCGATCCCGGAGATTGAATGCTATCCGGCGCTGCTCGGACAGGTGTTTCTCAACCTTGTGGTAAACGCATCGCAGGCGATTGCGGACGAGGGTACGGTTACTGTTCGAACGCGCCTTGAAGGGGAGACCGTTCGCATCTCTATCCAC
Organism: Bryobacteraceae bacterium; assembly: GCA_035633775.1. GTDB lineage: Bacteria > Acidobacteriota > Terriglobia > Bryobacterales > Bryobacteraceae > JAWXCM01. Next base: position 9,010 of record DASQEG010000025.1, on the reverse strand, counting down.
GACACGGGAACCGGCATTCCGCCCGCGGTACGTCCGAAGATCTTCTCAGCTGGGTTTACGACGAAGCCGCTGGGCGAGGGTACAGGTCTCGGGCTGTCCATCAGTCGTGAGATCGTAGAAGATACGCACGGGGGAAAGATCAGCTTCGAAACCGAACTGGACGTCGGGACCACGTTCCACGTACTGATCCCGGTCAGGCAGCCGAGACGCGCATCGGAGGAGTCAGCATAAGTGCAGAGTAACGGAGGGGACCAGAGTCAGCCCGTCGTCATGATCGTTGACGACGAGGATATGGTGATTACCAGTGTTCGCGCTTTTCTGAGCCTGGAAACCGAGTACACGATTCACGGCTTCACCGATCCGGAAGCAGCGGGGAAGTTCCTTGAAACGCATCCCATTGACGTCGTCGTCAGCGATTACTTAATGCCGAAAATGAACGGCATTCAATTGCTCGGGAGAGCCAAACAGCTGCAGCCCGAGGCAGCTCGAGTCCTGCTGACCGGCCACGCCGACAAACAGTCTGCGATTCAGGCCATCAACGAAGTGGGTCTGTTCCAGTATCTCGAGAAGCCCTGGGATAACGCGCAGCTGCTGCTCGTGATTCAAAGTGCAATCGAGCGCACGCAGCTGTTCCGCAGCCTGCGATCGAAGATCACCGAACTCGATAGCGCACATTCGTCACTCAAGGATGTGCAGAGCCGCCTCTTGCGCGCATTTCTGTAATGAGCGACGAAAGGCCATTCCGCGAACCGCAGCTGGTTCTCAGCCGGATCTACACACGGGGCGGTGACAAGGGTCAGACGGCGCTTGTCGGCGGCCAGCGCGTACCCAAAGATGATCCGCGGATTGAGTGCTACGGGACGATGGACGAGTTGAACTCACACATCGGCCTGGCTGCCGTTTACGCCTCGGGCGACGCCCGTACCGAGCGCCTTGCCATCATCCTCACGCGCGTACAGAACGAGCTATTCAATCTGGGCTCGATCATGGCTACTTTGCCCGCCGATGTGGGACCGAAGCAGCCCCGTGTAACGGAGGCGGACGTTCAGCAGCTAGAGCGCGATATAGACGAGATGAACGAAGGGCTTCCTGCCCTGCGATCTTTTGTGCTGCCGGGTGGATCGCTTGTCTGCGCACAACTGCACGTTTGTAGGACGGTCTGCCGGCGTGCTGAACGCCTCCTTGTGGCCTTTTCGCGCCACGATGCCATACCCGAGCAGTCCGTTCAGTATCTGAACCGTCTCAGCGACGCTCTGTTTGTCTGGAGCCGCTGGACCAATGTGCAACTGGGAGCCACTGAAGTCCTCTGGCAGCCGAACCAGGCCGCTTCAGGACTCAGCCAGTCGTAGCAACTGTTCGGCATGACGCAGAGCCTCCGGCGTGAGCCGCTGGCCTGACAGCATGCGCCCAATCTCCCGCGTACGGGCGTCGCGCTCCAGCCGCTGTATATCCGCGACGGTTCGCCCCAGTACCTCGTGCTTCTCAACCGAGAAGTGGTGATCCGCGAAGCCCGCGATCTGGGCGAGGTGAGTCACGCAGAGTACCTGGTTGGCTGCCGAAATCGCCTTCAGCTTGCGGCCGACGCTCTCAGCCGCGGTTCCACCCACGCCCGCATCCACCTCGTCGAACACCAGCGTGCGAGCGCTCGGTCCCGCGGTGACGCATGTCTTCAGGGCAAGTGCGGTGCGTGAGAGCTCACCGCCGGAGGCGACCTTCTCGAGCGGCTTCAGCTCCTCACCTGCATTGGCGGAGAAGAGGAAGGTCGCTGAATCACTCCCCTTCGCAGACCAGGAGGCGTCGCCAAGAGACACCGCGAAGCGGCTGCCGCCCATTGCGAGGTCACGCAGTTCCTCTGCCACTCTGTCGGCTAGAACGATCCCTGCAGCTTTGCGCGCGGAGGTCAGCTTAGCGGCCACTGCCGTGTAGGCTGCACCGAAGTCCCGGAGCTGCCGGTCCAGCTCGGCCCTGCGGCTTGACGCCGATTCCGCCCCATCAAGGCGAGCCTGAACGTCGGCTGCGAATGCCAAAATCTCGTCAGCCGTTGCACCGTACTTCCGCCGCAACTTGTCAATCGCAGACAACCGCACCTCGATCTGCTCGAGACGATCAGGGTCAGCTTCGAGGCTGCCAAGGTAATCGCGAAGAGTTCCACTGGCTTCCTCAATGGCAATACGGGCCGGAGTCAGTGTCTCCTGCACGGGCGCGAGGCTTTCGTCGTACCGGAGGAGGTCCTCAATCTTCCGCAGCGCCGATCGCAGCTGTGCACTTGCTGAATCAGGAGCGTCGTAGAGGGCCGTGTAAGCGGCATTGGCGGATTCGAGCAGCTTACCAACATTTTGCAGGACGCGCCGTTCAGCGTCGAGCTCAATGTCCTCTCCAGGTTTCAGACGTACGGCAGCGATCTCATCACGCTGGAAAGTCCATAGATCCAGCAGCCGCAGACGCTCGCTTTCGGAAGTCTCAAGATTCGCGAGTTCGGCCTTGCAGGCACTCCACTGCTCGAAGGCACGGGCCGTCTCGGCCAGAAGAGACGCACAGCCGGCAAAGCTGTCGAGCATGTCGAGTTGGGCGAAGGAGTCAAAAAGCCGTTGCTGATCATGCTGGCCGTGGATGTCGCCCAGCGCAGGAGCCAGTTGCCTGAGCAAAGCCGCGGTAACGGGACGGCTTGCAGCGAAAGCTCGCGATTTTCCGTTACTCAGGATCTCGCGCTCCAGCACGATTTCCTCTTCTTCGGCTTCGACTCCGGCTTCGGCCAGGATCGTCGCAGCCGCGGTATTCATCTCGAAAATTCCCGTAACACGCGCGCGTTCCGTGCCGTACCGGACATGATCGGCCGACGCTCGACCGCCAAACAGCAGTGCGAGGGCATCTACGACCAGCGACTTTCCGCTGCCGGTCTCACCGGTGAGCACGTTCAACCCGGGGCCGAAGTGAACGCGCACCTTCTCGACGACAGCGAAGTTTTCGACGTGCAGTTCCAGCAGCACCTGCTGGCTATTGTAAGGGCAAGAAAAGGCGGACGCCTTCAGGCATCCGCCGAGGCAGGAGGGGTGGAAGCGTAAAGGCCCGCGCGAGCGCCGATAGAGCAGCATTGCGCCAAGCCGGCGCTCAGATGCAAGTCAGCTCCTTGCAGGTAGAGATTACGATCACCAGAGATCGCGATATTCAGCCTAAAAGCAGCTCAATACTTCCAAAACTAACGGTTGCTTTAGCGAACAGCCTGCGGCAGTAAGTAGGCGTACACTACCACAATAAGTCCCAATAACGATGCGAGCAGGATGCTATGCCGCAGCGTAAACCGAAATAATCGCGATTCGTCGCTGGACGGCATGCCGGTCGCTGCGGCTGCAACGGCAATGCTTTGCAGGCTGATCATCTTACCCATGACACCACCGCTGGAGTTCGAAGCAGCCATCAGCACGGGGTTGAGGCCGAGGTGGTTTGCGGTCACCACCTGCAGGTTGCCGAACAGAGCGTTGGCGCTGGTGTCGCTTCCCGTAAGGAACACACCCAGCCAGCCGAGGAGTGCGCTAAAAAACGGAAACAACACCCCTGTGGCGGCAAAAGCAAGCCCAAGTGTCACGGTAGCGCCGCTGTAATTCATGAGAAAAGCAAGGCCAAGTACTGAATAGATCGTCAGCATGGAAAATGCCAGCTGCTTCGCGGTACCGGCTACAACGGTCAGAAACCTTCCAAAACTCATCTTCAGCAGGGGTAAGGAAAGCAGTGCGGCCAACAGGCAAGCTGTACCGGAAGCTGTCAGCAGATTGACTGTGTACGTCGCGGCGTATGGTGCCGGGGCTTTGACGACGGGCGCGACACGAAGGATCTGATTGTGCAGGCCCGACCAGGGCATCGTCACAACACTGCCCGCAACGGCGTTCTTGACCGGGTCAAGTCCCATCAGGATGACGAACATCACGAGCAGAAAGTAAGGCGTCCAAGCAAGAAAGACTTCGCCGGCCGGATGGCGCCTCGGAACCGGAGCGTCCGCAGCGGCTACCACCTGGTCACCCCTCATCACGAACGAATCAGCAGGCTTCCAGACTTTGAACAGAATGATAAGAGAAGCAATGGCAGCGAGCGAACTGAGTATGTCCGTAAGCTGCGGTCCCATGTAATTCGAGACGAGGAACTGTGTTACCGCGAAACTGATTCCGCAAAGCGCCGCCGCCGGCAGCACGCCCTTTAGCGCTGCCCACCCGCCCATGACCAGGATCAGATAGGAGGGAACTATAACGGAAATCGGAGCACAAATCCGGCCCACATTCGCGCTCAGGTCCAGCAGCGGCAACCCCGTAATGCCGGCAAGCGTTATAACCGGAATGCCGATGGAGCCAAATGCCACGGGCGCGGTGTTCGCAAGCAGGCAGATTCCTGCAGCATAAAACGGAGAGAATCCGAGCCCTGCCATCATTGCCGCTGCCACTGCGACGGGCGCGCCAAACCCTGCTGCGCCTTCGATGAATGCACCAAGTGCGAAAGCAACCAGAAGAGCCTGCAGGCGTTTGTCAGTCGTGAGACTGCCGACAGAGTCTTTGACAACCTCGAACTTGCCCGTGTCCACGGTGATGCGGTACAGCACCACTGCCCAGAACACAATCCAGCCAATGGGGAAGAACCCGAATGCCGCTCCGTACGCGACAGAACTGGCCAGTAATCCGAAGGGCATGCCGTACACCAAAAACGCTACAGCCGATGCGACGGCCAGCCCCGTTAAAGCCGAAACCCACGCGGGTCTGCGAAAGACACCGAGAAGAAGAAGCAGCGCGAACAGGGGCAGGGCGGCAGCAAATGCTGACCAGCCAACACTGCCGAACAATGGCGTGTAGTTATGTTCCCACATGAGCGAACGTCATTATGTCACGCGGTCGACTAATGCTGTCAGGTGAGGTCCCGAACTGCGCGGGCGCGCAATTATACTGAACTCGGATGAAACGCCCCCACACAGCTGCTGTCCTCCTCTTCGCGGTCTGTGCCTCGGGTCAGGCGCAGGGCCAGTATCAGCCCTCATGGGAGTCGCTGGACAAACGTCCAGCCCCGTCCTGGTTTCAGGACGCCAAGTTCGGCATTTTCATCCATTGGGGCGTCTATTCGGTGCCCGCTTATGCTCCGGTTGGGAAATACGCGGAGTGGTACTGGAATGCCCTCAGCAAAGGTCCGACCGAGACAGGCAAGCCCAATCCGACCTATCAGTTTCACAGTCGAGTGTACGGAAAGGATTTCCCGTACTTCGATTTCGCCCCAATGTTCCGGGCCGAGATGTTTGACCCCGCGCATTGGGCGGACGTGTTCAAACGTTCCGGTGCCCGATACGTGGTCCTGACGTCGAAGCATCACGACGGGTTTGCACTGTGGCCAAGCGAGCACGCCAGCCGCGCATGGAACAGGCCCTGGAACAGCACGGTGGCGGGACCGAAGCGAGATCTGCTGGGTGACCTCAGCGACCAGGTGCGTAAAGCAGGACTGCGGATGGGCTTCTACTATTCGCTTTACGAGTGGTACAACCCGCTGTGGCTCGCTGACCGCAAGAAGTATGCGGTTGAGCATATGCACCCGCAGTTCAAGGACGTGGTCACACGGTATAAGCCGGCCATTATCTTCAGCGACGGCGAATGGGACATGCCTTCGACTGACTGGAAAACACCAGAGTTGCTCGCGTGGCTCTATAACGAATCCCCGGTTAGAGATGAAGTGGTGGTCAACGATCGCTGGGGTAAGGAGAGCAGACACAAACATGGCACGTACTGGACCACCGAATACACTGCGGGTCTGCAGGATGGCTCACATCCATGGGAGGAAAACCGCGGGATGGGCCACTCATACGGGTTCAATCGCGCTGAAAAGCTGAGCGACTACAGGACGGAACGTGAGCTGATCCTCATGCTTGGCGACCTTGTGAGTCGCGGGGGAAATCTGCTGCTGGATATCGGACCAACAGCCGACGGCCGCATCCCGGTCATACAGGAAGAACGACTGCTGCAGATCGGCCGCTGGTTAGACACTAATGGTGAGGCTATCTACGGATCGAAGCCGTGGGTTCGGACGCGTCAGTGGACGGAAGGCGAGCAGCCGAAGCTCGAAACCGGCCAGCACATGACCCGTTACGAGGTGACCGACTACGTTGACCGGAAGAAGCCCGGTCAGGCAGTGATCGAAGCGTTCTTCACGACCAAAGGAGACGATGTGTACGCGATCGTTCCCGGATGGCCTGGCGATCGCTTTGCCCTCAGGAACGTGGCAGCGGGCTCAGGACTGCAGGTCGAGTTACTGGGACGTCCGGGCCCGCTGAAATGGTCGAAGACGGGTGATGGCGTTGCGGTACATATGCCTGCGGCGTCAGGCGACGCCGCGAGTGCGCAGTACGCGTACGTACTGCGCTTCCGCGGTTTGAAATCTCGCTGAGTTCAGGCCTTCGCCGACCAGGTGAGCTGAGGCCGGAAAGTCACGGCGCCCTGGGCTGCACTGCTTACCGTAGCGATATACTTCGCAAAAACGCCGGTCTCGTACTTCGGCTGGGGCGGTGTCCATCGAGACATGCGCTCTTTGATGACCTCGGGAGAGACCTCGAGGTTGATCGTGCGGTTCTCGATGCTGATGTCGACGATGTCGCCTTCTTCCACGGCCGCGATAGGACCGCCGACCGCGGCTTCCGGTGCAACATGGCCGATCATGAAACCGCGGGTGGCACCGCTGAACCGGCCGTCAGTCAGCAGTGCAACGGAGTCGCCCAGGCCCGCGCCCATGATTGCTCCTGTTACTCCGAGCATCTCCCGCATACCCGGTCCGCCTCTTGGGCCTTCGTAGCGGATAACAACAACGTCACCCGCCTTGATGCCTCCGCTGAGCACCGCCTGCATCGCTTCCTCCTCGCAGCCGAACACCCGCGCGGGTCCACGCTGGCCTTTGCGTTCGATGCCAGTCACCTTGATGACGCAGCCTTCCGGCGCGAGGGTGCCCTTCAGAATGACAAGGCCGCCGGTTGGCTTGAGTGCCTGGGAAACGCCACGAATCACCTTCTGACCGGCTGTCTCTTTCGCATCGGCCGCTTCTTCGGCGAACGTGCGGCCGGTGACGGTAACGCAGGATCCGTCTACGAGCTTCCCTTCCACCATCTTCTGCGCGACCACGGACCATCCGCCAGCTTCATGGACGTCGAGGGCTACGTACTCGCCGGCGGGCTTAAGGCTCATGAGCAGCGGTGTCCGGTTACTGATCTCCTGAAAGTCGTCGATGTCAAGGTCGACGCCGGCCTCCTGTGCCATCGCAAGCAGATGAAGCACGGAGTTCGTCGAGCCGCCGGTTGCCGCGACCGCGGCAATGGCGTTGTTGAACGCTGGCCGGGTGCAGATGTCTCTTGGCTTGAGATCCCGCTGGACCGCTTCGACAACGATCCGGCCGCAGCGCCGCGCAACTTCGCGTTTGGCTACGTCAACCTGGGGCACGGCCGCGGTGTTCATCGGTGACAGGCCGATCATCTCCATAACGGTGGCCATGGTGTTCGCCGTAAACTGACCGCCGCATGCTCCGGCGCCGGGACACGCTTTGTCTTCGATAGCGCGCAACTCCGCGTCATCGATGCGGCCCGCCGCGTGGGCTCCGACTGCCTCGAAGACGTCCTGAACGGTGAGCTTTTTGCCGTTGTGCTCACCGGGAAGGATCGAGCCGCCGTACATGATCACACCCGGGAAATTCAGCCTGAGTAGTGCCATCGCTGCACCAGGAATCGTCTTGTCGCACGCGACAAGGGCAACAATGCCGTCAAACATGTGACCGCGGCCCATCAGTTCGATGGAATCGGCAATCACGTCACGGCTGACCAGCGACGCCTTCATGCCTTCGGTGCCCATCGTGACGCCGTCACTTATCGCAACCGTGTTGAACTCCATCGGAGTGCCGCCCGCCTCGCGAATTCCCTGCTTGACATACTCGGCAAGCTCGCGCAGGTTGTAGTTGCACGGCATGGTTTCGAGCCAGGTATTGGCAATTCCGATGATGGGCTTGCGCAGGTCCTCATCCGTAAAGCCGATTGCCTTCAGCATGGAGCGGGCTGGAGCGCGGTCGCGGCCCTGCGTAATCGTGTAACTGCGGAGGTTCATGGGTGAAGAGATATTCTATCTCCGTGGCCCTCAACATCCTTGCGATCCACGCGCACCCAGACGACATCGAGATCGTCGCCGGGGGTACGGTGCTCAGCCTGATTGAGCGTGGACACAGGGTTACGATCGCGACGATGACCGCCGGCGACTGCGGAACGGCGGAGTATTCCCCTGATGAGATCGCCCGTATCCGTCGTGCGGAAGCGGCGGAGGCGGCACGGCTGGCAGGTGCCGATTATCTCTGTGCCGAGTTCATGGATCTCGCAGTCTTCAGTGACGATGAGTCCCGCAGGCGGGTGACAGACGTGCTGCGCCGGACTCAGCCGGACGTTGTCCTTACCGCGTCGCCAGTCGATTACCACTGCGATCACGAGGCCACGAGTGCTCTGGTGCGCGACGCCTGCTTCGGTGCCCCCGCCCCAAACTACCGGACGGGCGGTGATGCGCCGCCGCTCAAGGCGATTCCACACCTGTACTTTTGCGATCCCGATGAAGGTCTCGACCGCGAAGGCAACGAGGTTCGACCACAGTTTGTTGTGAACGTCGAGCGGCACGTTGAGCGTAAGGCAGAGATGCTGGCGTGTCATGCGAGCCAGCGCAACTGGCTCAAGAAGCACCACGGCATGGATAACTACATCGACACCCTCTATGAGTGGACACGCAACCGCGGGAAGCTTGCCGGGCTGCAGTGGGGCGAGGGATTTCGGCAGTACCTGTGCCATCCTTACCCCCGAACGCCCCTGCTTCAGGAGCTACTCGGGGACCAGGTCGCCAAGTTGTGACCAGGGTAGAATATAGGAACAGTAAAAACTGAGACCGCCGCCGTTTTCCTTGCTCCCCCGTGGCCACAGACCTCATCGAAATCAATTCGGAAAATCCTCACACTGAGGCGATCCACCGCGCTGCCGCGG
>DASQEG010000024.1:0-22376 GCA_035633775.1 Bryobacteraceae bacterium | reverse complement strand
TGCCCGGCTCACGGCGGCGTATCGAACAGTGCACGCGCGGATGGTGGAACATCTGCGTGGAGCGCTGCCTCGCCCCGAAACGATGAAGCCCGAAGCGTACGAGCGCAACATCGCTGCTCGCGCCTTCGATGTCGCACGGTATTGCCTTTGTTTTGGGGTCCCTACCGGTGTCGGACAGGTCGTCAGTATCCGCACACTCGAGCGACAGATTCGTCGCATGCGGGGCTCGGAGTATGCGGAAGTGGCGGAACTCGGAGCCGAAATGGCTCAGGCTTGCGCTCGCCCGCCGGAGTGCACACTTGATACAAGTCCGGCGACCGAGCCGATTGCGCCCACTCTCGCCAAGTACGTACTGCCTGACAGCCAGTTCCTACAGCGAAGGGCGGATCTGGCCGCGTGGGCAGCTGCGAACCTGCCCGCGGCGGCAGAACTCTGCATAGAGGACGTGGACCTGTTGCAACCGTCCGATGCGACACGCGAGATCGCGGCTACGCTGTTGTATCCCGTGACTGACCGTCCGTTTCGGGAGCTGTACGAGATCGCGCGTTCATGGCCCACCGCAAAATGTCAGGACCTGATCAACCTGGCCCTGCAATCCCGCAAGGCTTACGACGATTTGCCTCGTGAGTTTCGGACTGCGACTTACTGCTTCGACATCATCATGGACATCGGAGCATACCGCGATCTGCATCGGCATCGTCGCTGCCAGCAATACCGGCAAAGCTACGGCACCGCACTCGGATTCGAAACTCCTGCCCCAATTGTCGCGGCAGGCATTCAGGATGAATATGTTGCAACCATGAAAGACGTTTTTGCGACGGCTAACAGGTTACCCTCTCCTGGATCGCACTACTTACTCCCATTCGCTGCGCGGGGACGCTTCCTATTCAAAATGGATTTCGCGGAAATCGAGTACATCTCGCGTCTCCGCAGCGGGGTCAAGGGACACTTCAGCTACAGGAATATAGCCTGGAAGATGAAGCTCCGTTTAGAAGAATGTGCGCCGGAGCTGGGTAAGTTGATCGATGCGACTCCTCCATGGGTAGAAGATCCCCTTCTGCGGTAATTTCTTCCGCAGTCGATGCTACTCACGCCTGCCAACCTCCTGATTTTTTTCGACTTGTATCTTTGGCACGGAGCTTGCAACAAGTAATGGCGGGGCTCGGGCGACGGACTCGGCCCGAAGCAAGAAGAAACCGGCACCTAGCCCGGTAAGTTACTTGGAGGAGAAGACGAAATGAATAGCTTTAAGGCATTTGCCGCCGCTTCCTGCCTGGGTCTGCTGGCCTTTGTTCCTGCCTCAGCGGATCAATGGAATAAGCGCACCATCATTACTGTTGGTGAACCGATTCAGGTTCCAGGAAAAGTTTTGCAGCCCGGCAAGTACGTGATGCGACTGATGGACTCTCCGTCGAATCGCCACATCGTGCAGATTTTCAACGAACGTGAAGATCAGCTCCAGACCACAGTGCTTGCAATTCCGAATTATCGGCTGCAGCCGACCGGCAACACCGAATTCCAATGGTGGGAAACTCCTGCCGGCCAGCCCCGGGCAATGCGTGCATGGTTCTACCCTGGTGACAACTTCGGCCAGGAGTTCGCGTATCCCAAGAACGAAGCCTCAAGCATCGCAGCTAGCAACACGGCAAACGTTCCCACAACCTACGCTCAGACGGAGGCCGAGCTTGCCACTGCTCGAGTAGGAACGATTGATCGTGCGGGTACCGAAATGGAACTGGACCGCCAGACGTATACTCGCGAGACTCAGACCGCTCAGAACACCCAGCCTGCTGCCGAGCAGCCGGCCGCTGAGCAGCCCCGCACCGAGATCGCGCAGAACCGCCAGACTCAGCCCATGGCCGCCGCCAATACCGGTGCAATGGACGATGGTGGTGCCCGTAATCGCAGCCGCGAAGACACGCTGCCTCGCCCAGCTTCTGAGATGCCGGCCGTGGCCGTTGCCGGCTTGCTCGCGCTGGGCGCTGGCTTTGCCCTTCGCGCTGCCAACCGCAGCTAAGATCGCTCCCGTGAGGGAGATGTGTAGTAGATAGACCCTGGGCGCCTGCGCGGTTCACTCCGCCAGGCGCTCTTTCTTCAGGAGGCCTCATATGTCTTCTCAATTGCTACACCGCGTCACGCTAACCGTCATGAGCGCAGCAGTCTTGCTTCATGGCTGGCAGGCTGAGCCCGCGAAAACGGGCGAGAGGCTCTACATCCCGATCGAGAAAACCGAGCTTCCGCCGCCGCCCCCTGAAGAGGATCCGAACGATTTCAAGGTTTCGAGCGAAGTAGAACTGGTGTTGCTGGACGTTGCCGTAAAGGACAAAAAGGGCGGCTTCGTCGCAGGCCTGCCCAAGACGTCGTTCAAAGTGTTCGAAAACAAAGTCGAACAGCCGATTACGGTGTTTGCCGCCCAGGATGTGCCTGTCACGGTCGGCCTTGTGGTGGACAACAGTGGAAGCGTACGGCCGAAGAAGGCGGAAATCGTCACCGCAGCGTTGACGTTCGTCACGCAGAGCAACCCGAAAGACGAACTGTTCCTCGTGAACTTCAACGACCGCGTGTACTTCGGACTTCCCGACGACAAACCTTTCACGGACGACCGGGCCGAATTGCGGCAGGCGCTCCTGACGAGTCAGCCCCGTGGCCGGACTTCGCTGTATGACGCCATTCGGGACGCATTGAAACATCTCGAAAAGGGGCGGCTCGATAAGAAGACCCTCGTCGTGATTAGCGATGGCGGGGATAACGCGAGCGAGACCAAACGTGACGAAATCATGAAGCTCGCGGAAGAGTCACTGGCTACGATTTACACGGTGGGTATCTTCAACCCCGAGGACAAGGATAAGAATCCCGGGTTCCTCAAGGATCTTGCGTCTCTTACAGGCGGTGAGGCATTCATGCCCGAGAACATAAGCCATCTGGTAGGGGTCTGCGAGAAGATCGCTCGTGACATCAGGAACCGGTACACGCTCGGGTTCGTACCGAATACCTCGAGTCTCGATGGTAAGCGCCGGCGCCTGCGCGTCCTCGCTACGGGAGACAATGGCCGAACGTTCGAGGCTCGCACCCGAAGCCACTACGTCGCCACGAGCCGCGCGATGCGCGCCCGGGCGAAGGAGCAGTCGCAGTGAGAGTTTGGCGTCCCAGTCACATTACTGAATTTTTCTTGCTGGTTGTCGGGCTGCTGTGCCTCGGCTACTTCGGTCAGGAGTGGCTTGCAGCCCGGTGGGCGCAACATCAGGCCGAACGGGAGTTGGAGTTGGCAACCCGTTCTCGTGGTGCAACTCAGGAGCAGGGCAAGGTTAAACAACCAGCTCCCGGAGAGACTATCGGCCGTGTGGAGATACCGCGGCTGCAGATCTCCGCAATCGTAAAATCCGGAGTCGACGACAAAACGCTGAAGCGCGCTGTAGGCCACGTCCCGCACACTTCGTTGCCGGGCGAGGCCGGCAATATCGGGATCGCCGCACATCGCGACACCTATTTCCGCAACCTGCGAGGTGTGAAGCGTGGAGATCTGATCCGCTTTGTCACTCCGGACGGCGCCTGGGAGTACACGGTTGACCAGACGCGAATCGTGACGCCTAAGGATGTGGAAGTGCTGGATCCCACTCCGCAGAACTACCTTACTCTCGTGACGTGCTACCCGTTCAACTACGTCGGCTCAGCTCCAAAACGCTTCATTGTGCACGCGCGGCAGACTGGCGGACAGGAGGCTGCACAGGCTCGGCACTCGGCAGGCCCTCGCGTCGCCTCAAACTCCGCAGAAAGTCCAGGCCGCACGAGAGCCTACGCCCGGTAGGGCTGCTCTCGTCGAGCACCCTCCAGAACGGCGCAACCTCGTCAAGCTGCTTGCCTTGCGAGATGTCCTCGAGGGCAGCTTCGGCAACGATCCGGAGGAAGATGCCGGTTGACGTGGGACAGACAACGTGGACGTTGTGCTCTGCCGCCAGGGTTTGGCGTAATTCCTGTGGCGTCACCGACGTGCCCGGCGGAATGGCACGTATTGAGGCCTCCACCTCGCGAGGCGTTGACACCAGCATCCGGCTGCCCGGACCTACTCCACAGAAGGGCTTCTGAAGTGTAATTACCTTCGGCTGGCGGTCGATATGGAGCTTGTCGATCCAGCTCTTTCTTGCGCTCAAAACGGCCTCCCTACGGCTATTATGTGAGAGTTTCGTGCTCCGGGGCCACTCCTGACACGGAGGACTATGCCAGGCACACTCGCCCGACCAACGGCTGAAGAGGAACTCTGCTGGCTCGCGCTGCTCCTTATCCCTGGGCTTGGCTGCCGAAAGGCTCGGACGGCTGTTGACCAGTTTGGGTCCGTGGAGCGTGTCTTCCAGGCTGACCCGCAGGATCTGGAGGGCTGCGGATTGACCGCGGGCGCGGCGAGCAGCATCGCCAGCGGCTGCACCTTCGATGATGCGGCCGGTCAGCAGGAACTCATGCGCAAAGCCGGAGCAAGCCTGATCTCGATTCGGGACCCCCGCTACCCAGCACGCCTCCGCGAGATCTATGACCCTCCCGTGGCGCTCTTCGCGCGGGGCCGCCTCGAGCTGCTTGATTCCGTGTGCATCGCAGTCGTAGGCACGAGACGTCCCAGCACTTACGGCGTAGCAGCTTCCGAGCGCCTCTCTGCCGACCTTGCCGCGGCGAGGATTACAATCATCAGTGGGATGGCGCGTGGCATCGACACGGCCGCCCACAAAGCGGTGCTTGGTGTGAACGGAAACACCATCGCCGTCTTCGGTTGCGGTGTTGACACGGTCTATCCTGCCGAAAACCGGAAGCTTGCTGCCTCACTTGCCGAACGCGGCCTGCTTCTGTCGGAGTACCCGATGGCGACTCCCCCTTACCCGCAGAACTTTCCGGTGAGGAACCGGATTGTCAGCGGCATGAGTGTTGGTACGCTTGTCGTTGAGGGCGCCCAGTACAGCGGTTCAGGAATCACGGCGCGCCTTGCCATGGATCAGGGCCGCGAGGTGTTCGCCGTGCCGGGCAACATCACGTCCAAGATGAGCTGGGGGCCTAACTTGCTGATTAAGCAGGGGGCAAAGCTCGTTCAGGAGTGGAACGACGTGGTGGTGGAGCTGACGCCGGAGGATCGCCGGCGGCTGGTCCTTGCCGAGCAGCAGGAGCTCGGTCTCGAATCTTCTGAGGCAACTGCTGCATCCGATGCAAACGCAACCTTCGGGGAAGGACCCCAGGCGGCGATCGCCCGGCAGGTATTCTCAATGCTGCGGCCGGATACTCCGGTCCACTTGGACGTCCTGGTCGAAACCGTCGAGCGGGTATCGTCATCCGAGGTAATAGCAGCGCTCTTCGAACTCGAGCTCGGCGGACTGGTAAAACAGTTGCCGGGACGAAACTTTGTTAAAGTGTGGTGAGCTTACGGCAGGTCTATGGCTAAGTCGCTGGTAATTGTGGAATCGCCCGCGAAGGCGAAAACCATCGGAAAATATCTCGGGCCGCAGTACATCGTCAAGGCCTCTCTCGGTCATATCAAGGACTTGCCCAAGAAGGACCTTGCCGTTGCCGTTGACAGCGACTTCCGTCCCGACTACCAAATCATCGAAGGTAAGAAGAAGCTCGTTACTGAGCTGAAGCAGGCCGCGAAAAAGGTCGATTCGATCTACCTTGCTGCTGACCCGGATCGCGAAGGCGAGGCGATCTGCTGGCATCTTCAGGAAGAGCTGGATGGCGACGGGCGGCCAGTCTTTCGCGTGATGTTCAACGAGATCACAGCGAAAGCGATTCGTTCGGCGTTCGATAAGCCGGCCGCGGTGAACGTTCATCTGGTTGAGGCACAACAGGCGCGCCGTGTCCTCGACCGTCTTGTCGGCTATAAGATTTCACCGCTGTTGTGGGACAAGGTCCGGCGAGGCCTCTCCGCAGGACGTGTGCAGACCGTCGCGCTGCGGCTGATTGTCGAACGTGAACGTGAGATCCGTGCGTTCCAGAAGCGCGAGTACTGGACCATTGACGTCCATCTGAATGCGAAGAAGCCGCCGGTGCTCCGTGCTCAGCTGGCGAAGCGCAACGACGCAGCGCTGGACATACCTGATCAGGCCACATCCGATGCAATTCTGTCGGCACTCGAAGGAGCCGACTACACCGTTGCTTCCGTGGCGACACGTGAGAAGCGCCGCAACCCGGTCGCTCCGTTCATCACGTCGACGCTGCAGCAGGAAGCCGCCAGAAAGCGTCGGGTCAGCGTTAAGCGCACCATGGGTCTTGCGCAGCGCCTCTATGAAGGCGTGGATCTCGGCAAGGAAGGCGCGGTCGGTCTGATCACGTACATGCGTACGGATTCGACTCGCGTTTCAGCCGACGCCCTCGATGAGGTGCGAAACGTCATTGGCGAACGTTTCGGCGAGAAGTACGTACCGGAGAAGCCGAACACGTACAAGAGCAAGAAAGACATTCAGGATGCACACGAGGCGATTCGCCCGACCTCGGCGATGCGTGCTCCCGATTCGCTCGAGAAACTGCTGGCCGAAGACGAGATGAAGCTGTACCGGCTGATCTGGATGCGCTTTGTTGCATCTCAGATGACTCCGGCGGTATTTGACCAGACGACGATCGAAGTGGACGCGCCGGGCAGAGACGGAAACCAGTATCGTTTCCGGGCTACTGGAAGCGTGCCCAAGTTCGACGGCTTCCTCGCAGTCTACGAGGAGGGCAAGGACGCGAGGGACGAAGACGACGAAGAGCTGAAGCACAAACTGCCCGCCGTGACGCAGGGCGAGGTACTGAAGTTCAAAGCCATCGAACCGGCGCAGCACTTCACCGAGCCTCCGCCGCGCTTCAACGAAGCAACGCTGGTGAAGGAGCTTGAAGCGAACGGTGTTGGCCGGCCTTCTACCTATGCCGCGATTCTGTCCACCATCCAGGAGCGCGAGTATGTGAAGAAGGAAGGCGGCAAGTTCTCGCCGACCGAACTCGGCGAGGTCGTCACCGATCTGCTGGTGCAGAACTTCGACCACATCTTCGACGTGAAGTACACGGCGCGGATGGAAGAGGAACTGGACGAAATCGAAGACGGCAAGATGGACTGGCGCACCGCGATGTCGGAGTTTTACGACCAGCTTCGGGATGACCTGGAGCAGGCGTCGCGGAACATGACCGACATCAAGCGCATGGAGAAGCCCACCGATCAGATTTGCGAGAAGTGCGGCAAGCCCATGGTGATCAAGTGGGGCCGTCACGGCAGCTTCATCGCGTGTACCGGCTATCCGGAGTGCACCAACACGCGTGAGATCGTTGCCGAAGGTGCTTCGGAAGAGGGTGAGGAGGAGTACTGCGAGAACTGCGGCCGGCCGATGGTACTGAAGAAGGGCCGCTTCGGGCAGTTCTACGCCTGCTCAGGGTACCCGGACTGCAAGACGACCAAGAAGATCGGAGAGACGCAGCAGCGGAAATCTGATCAGGTACTCGAGGAAAAGTGTCCGAAGTGCGATAGCAATCTGGCGATGAAGTTTGGTCGTTTCGGCGAATTCATATCGTGCAGTAACTACCCGAAGTGCAAGTTTGTTAAGCAGAAGACGATTGAAGTCAAGTGCCCCAACTGCAACGAGGGGGAGATCGTCGAGCGCCGTTCCAAGCGGGGCAAGACTTTTTACGGGTGCAACCGTTACCCCGAATGTGACTTCGTCGCCTGGAACAAGCCGATGCCTGAAACTTGCCCCGACTGCGGCAGCCCCTACCTGCTTGAAAAGTGGTTGAAAGCTGGACCAGTTGCGGTCTGTCCGAACTCGGAGTGCAAGTACAAGCGCGACCTGCCAAAGCCGGAAGAACAACCAAACACCGAACCGGCGCTGGTCAGCTAGCCGAGTCACAAACGGTCCGCCCAGGCGTCTTACTGGTGGAACGCCGTGCACATTGCGCGCATGACGATCCGGAAAAAGGAGACGTCTGTATGGCTATCGCAAGTGGAACCAGAACGGTTGTTGGTGTTTTCAATTCCGTCAATGATGCCCAGAACGCGGTGCGCGAACTCGAATCCCGCGGCATCTCACGCGATCAGATCAGCCTCGTAGCAAACAAGAACGCCGTCGGTTACGACACGATGAGCTCGGCCGATAAGGACAAGGCGTCGGACGTCGTTGCTGACGCTGGCATCGGCGCGGCAATCGGTGGTGTCGGTGGACTTCTGCTTAGCGCCGCCGGTGCGCTGACGATTCCTGTGATTGGCCCCATCCTGGCGGCGGGTCCGATTGCCGCAGCGCTGACGGGTGCAGGTATAGGCGCGGCGGCAGGCGGTCTGATCGGAGCTCTTACCGAGAGCGGCATTCCTGAAGAGCACGCCCGTCACTATGCAGAAGGCATACGGCGAGGCGATGTGCTGGTGACAGTTCATGCGCCCGAGGGACGTGAGGATGAAGTCAGCGATGTGCTCGACAGCTACAATGCAGTCGACGTTGATGAACGCGTCCGCGCATGGCAGGACAGGGGCTGGAGCGGTTATCGCGACGACGCACAGCCGCTGAACGATGATGAGTTCCGTCGGGAACGCAGCTATTACGGTTCGACGAGTTCGCTTACCGGAGAGACCGGCATTGGGGTCGACCGGCAGCGCTCGGCTCTTCACAGCGACCGCGATGACCTTACGCCGCCGGTAGGTAACACGCCCGGCAGTAACTGGGCAGGCGATGTCGGCACGTCGGGTACGGTAGGGACCACCGGCTTGAGCGGTGCGGGCCTTGGCACCACATCATCCTCCCACCGCGCCGGCGACGATCGCGGGATGTTCGACAAAGCCGGTGACAAGATGCGCGAGTGGAAGGAAGACCTGAAGGAAACCGGGCGTGACCTTCGCGACGAAGCGCGCGAGACCAGCCATCAGGCCAGCCACAGCACGCGTGGAACGATGGACTCGACCGAAAACAATCTTCGGAATGCCAGTCGTGAACTGCGCCAGGATACGCGCGAACTCAGACACGACACGAGTCGCACCACGGATCGCGCAGCGGACCGCACGTCCGACGCGGTGAATGAGGCCGGGCGTGACCTGCGGGAAGCCGGACGCGACATCCGCGACGTGCTCACCGGACGCACGGGAACCCAGGCGCACGACGTCGCTGAAGAACGCCGTGAAGCTGAGCGGCGCCGCCGTTCGCGAATCTACGATCGCACGATGATGTAAGCAGGATAGGAAGCCTCGCTTAGCGGCGAGGCTTCCACGCTATACAATCGATCTCAACCTTCATGTGCTCGACCGGCAGAACGACCTGAACGGTGGTTCTGGCCGGCTTCGCCTCGCCAAAAAACTCCGCGTAAACTTCGTTCATCGCTCCGAAATCATTCCGGTCGGCCAGGAACACAGAACACTTCACCACGTCCTGCATCGAGGCCCCACAGCCTTCGAGGATGCTCTTGATGTTCTGAAGGACGAGCCGTGTCTCATGACGAATGTCACCGAAGTCGAACTCATTCGTCACCGGGTCGAGTGGTCCCATGCCCGATACATACACAAAGTCTCCCGCACGCACAGCATGAGAGTAGGGCCCTCGGGGAGCGGGAGCCCCGGGCATCAGGTGTCGTTCGATCATTCTGCGTCAGACCTCCGGGGGTGTGGTGCGCTTGCGTGTAGTTGTGGTGCGTTTCCGTGTAGTGCTAGTCGACTTCGCCGCCCGAGGCTGTCCCTCTGGGCGCTTCCGTGGTGCGCGTGGCCTCTTGGCGGGCTTCGGTTCCGGAGCGGGCGGAGGCGTAGGCTCGAAGATCGTCGGCTGTCCGGGCACAAACGGCTGCGCTTCGTCGAACTCGCTCACCGGTTCTTCTTCGGGAGCAGGCGGCGGAGCCGGTGGATAGAACTCGGCACCGAGGAATACCATGAGCCCGCGGTCCTCATCCGGCTCGATGCGCACAACGGTTTTGTCCTGCGCAAAGTTCAGAAACTCTGCGAACTCCTGATAACCGAACCGCTGGACATCGAAGTCCGGACTCTCCAGCTTGACCCACTCGAGCAGTTGATCCGCAAGGACGCCATCTTCCATCTCAAGCCGGTGCATTTCAAGGAGGTCCCTGAGCAGCGGGATGGCCGTCTCCGGTTTCGGCGCTTCAACAGCGGGTGCGGAACGGCGCTCGATGATGTAGCGGCCACCGGTACCCGAGACATTGATGAATTCCGCCTTCTTCAGCCTCTCAACGAAGTCGGAAAAACTGGTGCAGCCGTACGCTCGTTCACTGAAGGCGGAGTCCAGCTGCAGCATAGTGGACTTCAACAGCCCGAGCTGGGGCTGTACAGCACGACGCTCCAGCACCTGCAGTGCCCGCTCTACCAGCGGCATGGCCTGCGCTAGATCGAGCGGCGCAGGACGATTCCTTGGTCCGCGATCTCCACCCGGGCGTTCCGGTCTTGGCTCCTGCTGTGGCGCCGAACGATCGGGGCGTTCGTCGGGCCGGCGGGAGCCGCCGAGCAGCGACTCGTAGCTGATGAATTCGTGACAGTTCTGCTGCAGAATCGTGCTGGTGAACGCCTTCCCGCCAACGACATACACGGTCTTGCCGTATTGTCGGAGCTTGTTCACCAGCGGGATGAAATCGCTGTCACCGCTGACGATGGCGAACGCATTCACATGGTCATGCGTGAACGCCATCTCGAGGGCATCAAGCGCCAGGTTGATATCGGCGCCGTTTTTGTCACCACGTGGGGACGGAACGCGCTGCACCATCTGAATGGCGTTTTCTGCCATCAGGCGGGTTGCGGGTTCCTGACGACTCCAGTTGGCGTAAGCGAACTTGGAAACGATGTCACCGCGCTCTTTCAGTGCGTCAAGTGCGAGGCTGACATCGAACTCGCGACGCAGCGTCGATTTGACGCCAATCTCGATGTTGTCGTAGTCGACGAACACCGCAATGTTGACTTTTTCCTGCATTCGGCTCCTTTGCGAACCGCGGCTTATTCGGCCCTCGTGACGTGCTGGCTGCCTCAGCAACACTGATGCCCGACGGGCACCCGGGATCGGCGCAGCGCTCTGAGCAACACGAGGTGTGCTGCTCCGCCGTGCACTGTTCCAGTATATAGGCTCGAAATTCCAGCGGTTGGGTGCTGCCGATCAGTGTCCGCCGGTCGTGCTCACACCATGAAGCGATTCGGCCTTACTGAAACGAGACCAGTTGAAGCCATAGAAAGCGACGAACACAAAGCAGACCATAGGCACGATGAAGCCGCGGGACATGTCGTACTCATCGGCGACCCAGCCCATGAGCTTCGGCAGGATGGCGCCGCCCATGATCGCCATGACGATGTAGGCAGACGCTTTCTTGGCCCGTGCACCGAGACCGAAGATCCCCAGCGCAAAGATCGTCGGGAACATGATCGACATAAAGAAGAAGCTTGCGTAAACGGAGGCCACGGAGATCCAGCCTATCTTGCAGAACACAAGAAAGGTCGCAATCACGTTGATAAGGCCATAGAGCCCCAGCACCTTGTGCGCCGAGTACTTGCGCAGGATTGCAGCACCGGTGAACCTGCCGGCGAGGAAGCAGAAGAAGCCGAGCGACGCCAGATTCGCTGCTCCCTTATCGGTGATCCGCAGAAGGCCCCCGGCATCCGGCGCGAACCACCCACGCAGCCACTCGCTCAGAAAACCCGCATTGGCCGCTATGCTCGCGACGGTGCGGTCGAGCGCAGGTGGGATTGCAGGGACCTCCGAGGTCATGTAGTTGATGAAGAAGCTGAAAATTCCTGCTTGCGCGGCGACGTAGAGAAACTGCGCCGCAACCGCCATTGTGAAATGCGAGTGCGACCAGATGGATCGCGGGCCACCTGCGGCGGGCTCGTCAAGGTGATAGTCATCCGGAGCCTTGATGTCGGGCATCTTTGCGAACCAAAAAACCACCGCGAGCACGAGGACTCCGGCTCCAACTGTGACGTACGGAAGATGCAACGTCTCGCTTCCTGTACTGCGGCCCGCCGCGTCAGTGGAGTAAAAAAACATGCTGCCGACGATCGGGCCGAAGATCCATCCGAAGCCGTTGAAGGACTGGGCGAGGTTGATTCGAGTGGCGGCATGCCGCTTGTCCCCGAGCACGGTCGTGTAGGGGTTGGCGACCGTTTCGAGAAACGTCAGCCCGGTAGCTATGATGCAGACACCCGTAAGAAACGCCAGAAAAGCGGTGTTCGGAGACACTGCGCCCTGCTTCACCATCGCGCTGACGTACGTGGCCGGAAGGAACGAGAAGCCGCCGAGAGCAACAATCAGCAGCCCGACAATGATGCCTCCCTTGTAACCCAGCTTCTCAGCGAGTGAACCCGCTGGAATCGCCATCAGGAAGTATCCCAGGTAGTGCGCAAACTGCACCCAGGCCGATTGAGCCTTGGTTAGCCCAAGTTCATCCTGGAAGTGCTTATCCATCACGTCGATCATCCCGTTCAGAAAACCCCAGAGCAGAAAGAGGCTGCTCACGAGTGCGAACGTAAACACGACGTTCTGGCCGTCTTCGGTAATGAAGAGACCTTTCCGGGTGCTCTTTAGGGGTGCTGTCGCCATTTCGGATGCGTCCAGTTTATCCAGGGCACGTAATAGACTGAATACCGGATTTCCTACGCGATGAAGAACTCAGTCGTTGCCTCGACCCTGACCGTTGCTGCACTGACCGGCTCGCTGCTTGCGTGGCAGCAGGACGCGTTCAAGCTGCCGCCCCCGTACCACACGCCGAATGCCTCGAATGGTGCCAAAGTGGTGCCTAAGCCCGAGAATGCGCACCTGCGCCTTCCTGATGGGTTCAGCGCCGAAGAGTTTGCTTCCGGCTTTCAGAAGCCGCGCATCATGCTTGAGCTGCCGAATGGCGATGTGCTCGTATCGGACTCGGTACAGAAAGGTGCGGTAGTCCACCTCTCGAAAGGCAACCGCCGCAACCTGATCGAGGGACTCGACCGCCCGTACGGTCTCGCTCTCAACAAGGATTTCCTGTATGTTGCCGAGCCGTTATCGGTCAAGCGCTACAAGCTGGACGCGAAGAAGGTAAGCGTCGGACCCGGCGAGGAAGTGGTGTCACTTGCCGGCTTTGATAAGGGGCACTGGACGCGAGCCCTGACCTTCAGCCCCAAAGGCGACAAACTCTATATTGGCGTCGGCTCGGGATCGAACGCTTCGCCCGATACCGATGAACGTCGCGCCACGATTCTCGAGTGCAACCCGGATGGCAGCAATTGCACCATCTTCGCAGCAGGGCTGCGTAACGCAACGGCCATCAACTTCCGCCCAGGTACAACTGAACTCTGGGCGACCGTCCAGGAGCGTGACGGCCTCGGCGATGATCTGGTGCCCGACTTCTTCGCCCACGTGAAGCGTGGGAGTTTCTACGGCTGGCCCTGGGCATACTTCGGCAGCAACGAGGATCCGCGAAACGCGGGGCAAAAGCCTGATCTGGTAAAGAAGACGGCGGTGCCGGAGGTCTCACTCGGAGCCCACACGGCCGTGATCGACTGGAAGTTCTATACCGGAAAGCAATTTCCGGCAAAGTACCACGGAGGCGCGTTCTTCGCGCTACGCGGCTCCTCGAACAGGGCCAAGCGCGTGGGCTACTCGGTGGTGTACCTACCGTTCGACAAGTCTGGCAAGCCCGCCCGTCAGGTTGAGGATTTTCTGTCCGGCTGGATGATGGGACCTGACCAGCGGGAGGTTTGGGGACGGCCGACCGGTGTCCTTCAGCTGCGCGATGGCAGCCTTCTGGTCAGCGAGGATGGGAACAATCGGATCTGGCGGGTGACGTACGGCAAGGCCGCGGCTATGCTAAAGTGACAAAAGCCCCGATTAGAAGGGGACCAGATTGTCACAACTACAGGGTCGATTCTGATCGACGCGACGAGGGGGAGACACCACGGTGCTCCCCCCTCTCGTTTTTTACGCCGACGCAGATGCCGCCGAGGCCTGACGCTTCAGGTACTGCAAACCTTCCGCAGCAATAGCGTCCGACGAAGGCGCAAGGTCACGCCAGATACACGCTGCAGCTGCGATCTCAGGAATCCGCGCTCCAAAGCTTTCAATCACCGCCCACCTGTCGTAGCCGAGCCGGCCGAGCGCCAGGAAGACCTCAGCCCATTCCACGTGGCCGCTGCCCGGAATACCCCGGTCGTTCTCGCAGGTGTGTACGTGGCGGATCCACGGGCCCGCGGCCGCGATCGCACCCGCAATGCTCTTCTCCTCGATGTTGGCGTGGAAGGTGTCGAACAGAATTCCGATCCGCGGGTGCCCGACCTCTTCGCACAGGCGCAGGGCATCGGCCGCTGTGTTCAGGAAGTAGGTCTCGAACCGGTTCAGGGGCTCCACCGCGACCGTGACGCCATTGGCCTCCAGAACGGGCCCGAGCGAGTGCAGCCCTTCGACGGCGCGCTTCAATTCGTCATCGTTGCGCCGCCGTCCCGGCAGGAAGCCCACGGGTGCACAAAACGGACCGACGAAGGTATCGGCACCGATCTCGGCCGCCACTTCGATGCCCCGCCGAAGGAATCCGAGCGCGCGGTCCCGAATCGCCGCGTCGTCGGAAACGATGCTTGCATCGCCCGTCAGCGCTGAGCAAAAGATCGTTTTCAGACCCGCTGCTTCCGCCGCCCGCCGCACCTCGCCAGCGGGGAACGTCTCGAAGTCGAACCGGGCGATCTCGGCTCCGTCGAAGCCCCACTCTCGGAATCGAGGAAGCAGGTCGAGGTGCGAACGGTCGAAACCGGCGGTCCAGAGCAGCGTGTTGATGCCGTACTTCATTGCCGCACCAGGTGCGCGGCGTCGGGGTTGCCGGGACCGAAGTGCTTCAACATGACCAGGGGTTGGACGCTACTGGAATTCGTGATCTTCACACCATTGGCCGCCGCACCTGCCGTGACGAACAGCTCGTCTTTCGTCATCTGGCCAAAGCGAATCAGCGTCGGCGTTTCCACGTCCATCTTGCCGATCTGGCCCACGCCTTCGACGACGATCAAGCCATATGCCGCCGCGTCTTTGATCACCACGGACCGCCCCGGAAGGACTGTCAGTTCCTTCGCCGAGTAGTAGTCCGTCCCGTACACGATCCACTTCTCGGAATACCCTGCCTCCCCCATCTCGTTCTCGTCGCGAACCGGCGTTGGGAAACGCATGTTGTTCTTGCCGAACTCGGGATCTACATTCTTGTCCCAGTCGAGCATGGAAAGGATGAAGTCGAGGTCCTGATGATGCTCCGCGGGAACGTCCTTCACCAGCAGATCCCACGGCACGGCGCGGCCTTCCACCATGGACTGGAACATTGCGAACACGTCGGAGTTGACCTGCGGCTCATACGTGACCAGCGACCCCGGTGCATGCAGAATGCCCGCATCGATCTGCCATCCGGTACCGGGCTTGAGACGGTAGGCCCGCGTGTGATCGAGAATGCCGTTGTCGCCTTCGTTCCAGCGCTCCAGACACTTTCGAACGTCGTCGAGTGTAGTGCCCGGCTCGAGTCCCATAAACGTGTACGGAAAGTTGTTCGACTTAAAGTTCAATTGCGGCGGGAAGTAGTAAGCCTCAGGCTTGCCGTTCTGGCCCACCTTCTTCGCAAACTCGTCGGACTGATGCATGTGATGCGGAATGGGTCCGAGGTTATCGAAGAACTTGCATAGCAGGTTGAAGCCACCGTACTTCGACATCACATCGGAGCCGAGGAAACGATCGCCATCATTCTCGATGGCAGCCTTCAGCAGGACACGCTTCCCATCGTGATCGATGTAGCTCAGACCCTCATCTTCAGGCGTACCGGGGCCGTTTGCGGCGTTGGTCGTCGACGAAAACCAGCGCTCGTCAATGCCGCCTCTGTGCGCTCCAAGTGCATAAAGATCTCTCGGGTCGAGCTTGAGCCGGCCTCCCGGCATCAGAAACGATCGCGGCACCCAGCACGGTGCCAGTCGGACAAGTCCTTCTCCCGCTTTCAGAGCCTCGCGGGCTACAGAGCTGTCGAAACCTGTGGCTGTGGTAGACATCAGCGCTACGCTATCACAGACGCCCATGAACATCTCGCCCGTGACCCTCGAAGGCCACCATGTTCGACTCGTCCCTCTGGAGTCCAGTCACGCCTCAGGACTGTGGGAAGCCGGCCAGGATCCAGAGGTGTGGAGGTTCACCACCAGCCGCATCAGCAGTGAGGCAGACATGGCGGCGTACGTCGCGACGGCACTCGACGAGCAGACGCGTGGTTTGTCCATCCCATTTAGCACCATAGCCAAGGCCTCTGGTGCCATTGCGGGCACCACGCGCTTTGCAAACATTGTACGTGAGCACAAACGCGTGGAGATCGGATGGACCTTCGTTGGCCCGGCATGGCAGCGCACCGCCATCAACACCGAAGCGAAGTACCTAATGCTCACTCATGCATTCAATGTCTGGGGCTGCAACCGCGTCGAGTTGAAGACGAATGCATTGAACGTGAGGTCACGGGAGGCCATGCTGCGCATCGGCTGCACGGAAGAAGGCACGCTGCGTCGGCACATGATCAATCCCGACGGGACGACTCGCGACACAGTGTATTTCAGCATCATCGCCGAGGAGTGGCCCGAGAAGCGCGCCCGCCTTGAGCAGATGCTGCAGCGACCATAGCCTGCCTCACACGTTACGTACATATCTCACTGCTGCTTACGATTCTTTTACACGTTCCGCACCTCTGCTTAACCGGGCGATGCTAACTTCGCCACTGAGCCGTGTGCCGGCCAAAAAAGACGAGGAGGCCTGATGTTCAACATTCGACGAACGGGCGGCGTTGCAACTGTAATTTGTACGCTGCTTACCGGGCATGTACGGGCGGACTCAATTCCGCCGCAGATCCTGATTTCTGGTCTTCAGGTGAGTACGGCAATCAGTTCGGGACTTACATCGCCGATCGGCATTGTGTTTCCGCGAGCTGATGAGTACTGGGTTCTTGAAAAGAATACCGGTGCGATCAGGCGAGTGCTCAAGGGCGTGCTGCAGCCTACGCCTCTGGTCGACCTGGCCGTCAATGCGGCATCCGAACGCGGACTGCTGAGTGCTGTTCTCCACCCGAACTTCGCAACGAATGGCTGGGTATACGTGCGGTGGACCGAGAGCAGCACGGGCGCGGACACGACAGTGGTCGCGCAAACGACCCTACTCGGCAACCGCCTTGACCGGTTCGTCTGGAACCCAACCGCGGCCACGCTGACGTTTGACCGGAACATTCTTCGCATGCGTGCATTGCAGACCGACAACGTTCAGGTGCCCGGTCAGACGGGCGGTACCAATCCCGGGCTAAACGGGAACCACAACGGCGGCCCTGTGCTGTTCGGCCCTGATGGCAAACTGTACCTGTTCCTTGGCGATGTTGGCAGGCGCGGACAACTGCAAAACCTGCCAAACGGTCCTTTCCTGAAGGCACCGTTCGTTGATGACACATTCGGCGGACCGGCGCCTGATGACGCGCACCTGACTGGTGCGGTTCTGAGGCTGAATGATGACGGAACTACGCCTGCCGATAATCCATTTTTCGCTACGGGAGCAGCAATCGGCGGCGAGGTCGGCTCGAATCTCCGAAAGGTGTTTAGTTATGGTCATCGCAACGGCTTCGGTATGGCATTCGATCCGTATGGAGGGTATCTCTGGCTTACTGAAAACGGCGACGACTCGTTCAGTGAGATCAACCGTGCGATACCGGGCATGAACGGCGGCTGGATTCAGGTCATGGGACCGCTGAGCCGGTTCAGCCAGTTCAAAACGATCGAGACACTCGAGTTCGGCAGGGCGCTGCAGCAGGTGAGGTATCCGCCCACCCGCCTCGCCTATGCTCCGGCACTGGCACTCGCCCGGATGTTCATGTTGCCCGGCGCGACCTATGTCGATCCCGATTTCAGTTGGAAGTATGAGGTTGCCCCTGCGGGCACGGCCTTCGTGCGCGGGACTGCCCTGACGGCCGAAAACGACGGGACGCTCTGGGTTGGCTCCGCACTTCCCAATGCTGCCGTGGGAGGTACGGGGGGCAGCTTGTACCGGTTCAAATTGAATTCTGACCGGCTGCGGCTGGACTTGAGCGCCGATCCCCGTCTTGCTGACCGGGTTGCCGACAATACCGGCAAGCATCAGGGCACTGAGAGCGAAACACTGATCGTCGGCCGAGGCTTCGGAGCGACACCGGACATCAAGCAGGCGCCCGACGGCAGCCTTTACGTTGTATCGCTCAGCGACAACGCCATTTACAGGATCAGCGCCATTCAATGAAAGGGACTCACTCCATGTTACGCAAAGCTCTTAAACGCTTCGGTGCCATCGCTGCCTGCAGCTTTGTCGTCGCACTTCAGCTTCCAGGCGCCACTCTCGTGAACAACGGCGGGTTTGAGGCAGGCCTCTCGGGTTGGACTGCAGTCGACCAGTTAGGAAGTGAGGGGACCTTCCTGGTTCAGAGCGGAGGCTCAAGCCCGGTGAGCAACACGCCTGTGCCAATTCCGCCAGAGGGCACCAATGCTGCAATGACCGACGCTTTCGGTCCGGGCAGTCACGTGCTGTACCAGGATTTCGTCGTACCGGCAGGAGTTCCGAACGCGGTCATCACGTTCTCGCTGTATCTGAACAATGCCGCTCCCGACTTCTTTAACCCGGGACATCTGGACTTTGCCGGCGTGGACAGGGACCCCGATCTGCGAATCAATCAGCAGGTTCGTGTGGACCTGATGACGGCGACGGCTGACCCCTTCAGCGTTGCTCCGGCCGACATTCTCATGAACCTGTTTCAGACCGCTGCGGGCGATCCGCTCGTCTCGGGTTACCACAACTACTCCGCGGACGTGACTGCGCTCATGCAGGCGTATCAGGGACAGACATTGCGTCTGCGCTTCGCTGAAGTCGACAACGTCCTGACTCTCAACCTGGGAGTGGATAACGTTGCAGTGACCGTTTCCGCAATCCCGGAACCCTCAACGTTCGTGCTGAGCTTCTCGGCGCTGGCGGCTGTGCTTCTGGCGCGGCGAAAGTTGCGGAACTGAGGCCAAAGAAGGGCAACGTTCCTGTCTCATGATCAGGCTGCGAAGGAAACGCCGCTGTCAGCTCCGACTTTACGTATGTAGGACGCGCCTTCTGCATACTCCTCGGCTGTCTTAAGGTGCTCCAGCATCAACGGAGGCCGCTGAGGCAGTTTCGCAAGCTCCCGCAGGAAAGTTGCGTAGTCCACGCGACCACGGCCGGGGATCACTTCCACAAAGTGGACGTTCATCTCCGGCTTCCACTCCAGATCCTTGGCATGACACGACTGTATCCAGCGTCCAAGCTTCGAAAAGCACTCGCGAATGAAGGCGGCGTTGTTGTAGAAGCGCTGCGGCGAGTTGATGCCGTTGCAAGGATCCATGTGCACGGCGAACGCGGGCCGGTCCACTGCTTTGATGAGCCGCAGGTACATGTCGGGGCCTTCCGGCGTCATCCACCCCATCATCTCGACCGTAAACTTGGTCCGCTTCGGCTTCACTGCGTCGATTAGCTTGCGGCAGTTCTCGACGGTGGCATCGAAGTGCTCCTGCGTGAGGTTCTTCTCATGCGGGCCATACCAAACGTCCTTGTTGTACGACCCCGCGATGTCGACGCAGTTCAGCGCACCCACCGCTTCCGCGAGCGCCAGCCTCTGCTGGACATATTCGAAGTTCTTGCGCCGCTTCTCCGTGTCCGGGTCGAGCAGGTTGACCCAGGCGCCCACTTCCGCAATCGCAACACCCGCCTCCCGGAACGCGCTTTCGATGGCTCGTACCCGGTCCGTCTCCTCCACCTTCGCGGCCGGGCAATACGCACCCGAGTAGCCAAGCCGGCGATGTTCACGAGCCAGCGCTGCGGGATCGTCCGATTTGAGAAAAATCGGCCCGCCGAGGCGCACACTGTGGCCCTGCCCGGAAGCCGCAACGGCACCGAGGCCGGAGGCAGTAAAGGCACGCCGCGACATGGCCTGCATCGTTGTCATGGGAAGATTCTATCGGACGAGGGCTGATGAGCAGCGCTGCAGCTGCTGCTCATCGAGGCGGTCGGTGTCTAGACGATCTGTTTGATGACGCTTCCATGCACCTCTGTCAGTCGCTCGCGGCGGCCCTGGTGCATGAAGCTCAGCGCGTCCTGATTGAGTCCAAGCTGGTTCAGAATCGTCGTGTGGATGTCCCGGAAGTGGATCGGGTTTTGGACAGCGCGCAGGCCGATGTCGTCGGTGGCCCCGACAACCTGTCCGCCCTTGACGCCGCCGCCAGCCATCCACATGGTGAAGCCGAGGTTGTGGTGATCGCGGCCCACGCCGCCCTGGGCTTCGGGTGACCGGCCAAACTCCCCGCCCCACAGCACCAGCGTTTCGTCCAACAGACCGCGACGCTTCAGGTCCTTGATCAGCCCGGCGACCGGCTTGTCAGTCTGCGCCGCCATCCGGATGTGGTTTTCTTCGATGTCCTCGTGCGCGTCCCACTGCAGGTTGCCAGGACCGCCGCCGGAAACGACACAGACGAATCGCACACCCTTTTCCACCAGCCGTCGCGCGAGCAGGCAGCGACGGCCATAATCGTCCGTCGGCTCCTTCCCAACGCCATACAGTTCCTTGGTCTCCTCTGTCTCACCAGAGAGATCGAAGACAGCCGGAGCTTCGGTCTGCATACGGAAGGCGAGGTCGTATGCATTCATGCGCGCCGCGAACTCGCTGTCCTCACCCGGGACGCCTGCTTCGTTCAGCTTCCGGATGAGATCCAGCGTCTTGCGCCGGCTGCCGAGGTCCACGCCCTTCGGCAGGTCGAGATTCAGCACGGGTTTCGCGCCAGGACGCATCATGGTCGGCTGGTACACGGCCGGGAGAAACCCGTTCGTGTACATCGGCTGGCCGGCTTCCAGAGCGCCATCAGGATCGGGCATGACAACGTACGCTGGCAGCGATTCGCTTTCACTGCCGAGCCCGTAAATGGCCCATGAACCCATGCTGGGGAAGCCAGGGATAATCCGGCCCGTCATCAGCTGATACTGTGCCGCCGAGTGCACCACCATGTCGCCGTGGCAGGACCGGAGCACGGCAATATCGTCGACGATCTCGCTCTGGTGGGGCAGCAGGTCCGACACGTCGGTGCCCGTTTTGCCGTACTTCTTGAAGCTTCGCTTCGTTCCGAGGATCTTCGCCTCGTTGGTGACGAACTGATACTTCGCCTCGCCAAACTCCTTCGGCCGCTTCTGCCCGTGCAGCTTGTTCAACAGCGGCTTCGGATCGAAGGTCTCGAGGTGACTCGGACCTCCTGCCATGAACAGGAAGATCACGGACTTGGCCTTCGCCGCGTGATGCGGTGCTTTGGCCGCAAGCGGGTTGTTCCGTGCGATGGTGGCAGCCTGTGCCATCGAGGTAAATGCCAGTGCGCCGAATCCGCAGAAGGCATCGCAAAGCAGTTCGCGCCGGTTGCGCGTGGGGCGGATATGTTCAGCCATTGGTACTTACTCCACGTAAAGGAACTTGTTCAGGTTCAGCATCGCGAGTGCGAACTCTCGCGCAGGCTGAGTCTTCAGGAACTGCAACGCAATCTGCCGCTCCGGCGCTGTAGGTACCCGGCCTGTGGTGAGGCGGTAAGCCAGATCGATCTGGCCGGTTCGAGACTTGGGATGCTCACGTTCAAGCCGCGCCGCGAAAGCTTCCGCGAGGCGGTTGCTCAGGTCGCCATTGAGCAGCTCGAGAGCCTGCGGAGCGTGCGTGCTTGCGTCGCGGCGCGCGCAGCTAATCTGCAGGTCCGGGGCGTCAAACACCTCCATGAACGGCAGCCGCAGGTTGCGTTTGGCGAGCAGGTAGATGCTGCGTCGATCGTGCTGGCTCGGGTCCGCATCGATCTTCCACTGCGACGGCTTATAGAGCAGGTTCACCAGTTCTTTGTCGACCGGTACGATAACGCTAGGCCCGCCTGCCTTTGGGTTCAGTACACCCGAGACGCTCAGCATGGCGTCGCGCAACTGCTCGGCGTCGAGGCGACGACGCGGAAACTGCCAGAGGAGCTTGTTCTCGGCGTCCTTCTCAGCAGCCACCTTCGCAAGGGGCGAGCGCGATGACTGCCGGTATGTGCTGCTCAGCAGGATCTCGCGATGCACAGGCTTCCACTTCCAGCCGCCCTCGACGAATTTGTTGGCGAGGTAGTCGAGCAGTTCAGGATGCGACGGACGGCTGCCCATCCGCCCGAAATCGTTCGGCGTAGCAACGATACCGCGGCTGAAGTGAGTCACCCAGATGCGGTTCACCGCCACACGCGCCGTAAGCGGATGATCCGGCGTGGTAATCCACTGCGCAAGCGTTGTGCGCGGCTTGTCGGTGGTCAGCTCAGGCGTGCCATCGGGAAGAAGAACGCCAAGCGGGCGCATGCCGACCTTCTCGCCTTTGTTCTGATGGTCACCTCGGTCGAGCACGTGGTTGGGGCTGGCCCTTTCCCGGTCGTT
>DASQEG010000023.1:0-3653 GCA_035633775.1 Bryobacteraceae bacterium | reverse complement strand
GTACGGAGGAGAATTCCAGCTTGCCCGTCCAGAGTGAGTAAAGGCTCACCGTCGTCTGGAGTTCAGGGACGCTTGCGAGGGGTTCCAGCCCCAGCGCCGGGTCATCATGAATGACAACCTGCTCCACGGAGAAGCCCGGTCCGCGGAATAACGTAAGGTGCGCTTCGCCCCAGATGTCGACCTTCCGATGCAGTGCCCGCTGCAGCCCCGCACGGATCTGCTCCTTGTACTGATCGACGCGGATGAATGGGGCAACTAAGGCGGCGGCGACAAACGCCAGCAGCGCAGCAGCACCCCAGCGAAAGGCTCGGTTCAAAGCGATACCTCGGCAACCCGGTTCAGGTCTTCGGGTGTGTCCACGTCGTGAAGAATACCGCGGTCGGAGGTAGCAATGGAGCGCACGTTCTCGGCACGGATCACGTCGCGCGCCGCGGCGCCTTCGTTTAGTGCCAGCAGCTTCGGAACAACACGGGCTGCGATGAGCACAGGATGCCCGCGCTGACCGTCGTACGCAGGCGCGAGGACGGCGTCGTCCTGCCGGAATGCAGACGCAAGCAGCAATGGTGTTTCAGGATCGAGAGCGGGGTAATCTACGGGCGTAAAGAACACGCCGTCCAGCATTGGCGGAAGAGCGAGCAGACCGCACTGCAACGAGCTGAGCTGCCCTTGTTCCGGAGCGGGGTTGACGACCGGTATGGCAGGCTGACTGAGTTGATCTGCCAGCGACTCGTCTCTCAAGACGATGACTACGTGAGAGCAGCACTGGCGAAAGATCCGAAGCATCCGATCACCCAGCAACTCGCCGTCGATGCGCAAAAGGGGTTTGGGAAATCCCATCCGTCGTGACGCACCGGCCGCAAGGATGACGGCGCCAAACGTCACCGCGCCTGTGCTCGCGTTTCCTGTAGTTTCTCGACAGCGCGATACGTTTTCGAGATGGCCTGCCACTCACCGGTGGGTTTGCGCCGAACAGCGATCATCTCGGCGACAACGGAAACAGCGATCTCTTCAGGGGTGATGGCGCCAATCTCAAGGCCCATTGGTGCGTGAATGCGCTCAAAGAGCTCCGGCGCCATTCCCCCGGCAACAAGCTCCCGGACAACCCCAAGTACCTTGCGGCGGCTCCCGATCATGGAAACGTACACAGCCGGCGTCTGCACCGCCCACTCCAGCACGCGCATGTCGTCGCGATGCCCGCGCGTGACGATGATCAGATATGTCCCGCTGTGAACAGGCAGGCGCTGAAACACGTCGTCGTAGTCACCGGCGATGACCTCATCGACATCGGGGAAGCGCTCGCGACTGGCGAACGTCTCGCGATCGTCAACAACCGTGGTGCGGAATCCGGCGATAGAAGCAACCTTCGCCAGGCTTTTCGAGATGTGGCCGGCTCCGAAGATCACCGCTGCCGGCTGCGGTTCCACCGGCTCGATGAATACGTCGAGCTGCCCTCCGCAGATAAGACCGTTGTCGTACGCGGCATCCTGGTTCAGGCTGAAATGCATCTGCCGCGGCTCACCCGTGTCGATTACCTCGCGCGCCGCGGCCCACACTTCCGCTTCCACGCACCCGCCCCCAACCGTTCCGACGATGCTGCCATCGTCTCGAACGAGAAGCTTGGCCGTTTCATGACTCGGGATCGAGCCGCGGACCTGGACGATAGTGGCAAGGGCGCATTTGCGGCCTTGCGCGCGCAGCCTGACGATTTCTTCGAAGATGTCCATTGCGGGAGGGTACGGGGAGCGGCGTCCGCTCCCCAGGGTTGCTGAGGCTAGCCGACGCGAAGCTTGCGGCCCTTGTCGTCCCAGGTAACTCTGCGGCTGCCGTTGCGGTAGGAAACCGTGGCCATGTGTCCGGGGATCGCGGCAACCTGGCCGGCTCGGGCCGGGGCGATCGCCTTGGCTTTTCCCAGCACAGCGTCCACGAAGTTGCGCACGTGGTCGGCCGTCGAATCAGGCTGGTTGAAATCCTTCAGATAATTCAGGTGAACCTCCCCGGGATGGTTCGAGAACGGCTTGGCACCACGGATGAACTTCGGCTGCGAATAGAAGTGCAGGTTCTGGCGATCCATCACCTCGATGGTGCCCTTCTGCCCCATGAATTGCTCGCCATAGCCGTACTGATCGTTACCGAAGAAGCAGGAGTAGTTCAGGTGGAACTGGCCCGGATACTCGTACAGTGCGCTGAGTGTATCCGGAACCTCGCGGTCATCGTTGAAGCGCTTGTCCCACTGGTATACGCCGCCCGAGGCAACGCAGGTATTCGGCACAGTTTTACCGACAACGAAGTTACTGATGTCCGTCTGATGCACCAGCAGGTCGGTGGAGATTCCACCTGAGTAGTCCCAGTAGTTGCGCCACTGGAAGTAACGGTGCTTATCGAAGGGCAGATTCTTGTGCTCGGCCGCTTCGAGGAAGCGCTTCCAGTCTGTGTTCTCCGGGCTGACGTCGGCCGGAATGACGTACCGCCATGCAGCCGGGACCTGGGTTTTCGGATCAGCCTGGGGATCGAAGTTGCGGTACCAGAACGCCCGGACGTAGTGGATCTCTCCGATCAGGCCCTGCTCCACCATCTCCTTGGCGCGGATATAGAGCTTGTTCGACCGGTTCTGAGTCCCGACCTGAACCACAAGGTTCGTCTTCTCAGCCGTGTTGACGATCTCTTCGCCTTCCTCGATGGTGTGGCCGATCGGCTTCTCCAGATAGATGTGCTTCTTTGCTTTCAGCGCCGCCATCGCCATCGGGTGGTGAAGGTGTTCCGGCGAGCAGATGAAG
This sequence comes from Bryobacteraceae bacterium, assembly GCA_035633775.1. Taxonomy (GTDB): domain Bacteria; phylum Acidobacteriota; class Terriglobia; order Bryobacterales; family Bryobacteraceae; genus JAWXCM01. The sequence continues at coordinate 879 of DASQEG010000023.1, read as the reverse complement.
ACCACATCGACGTTCGGATCCGCGAGCACTTCGCGGTAATCAACGTACGTCTTGGGCGTGCTCTTTTGCTGCGTCTGGACAATGTCCTTACCGAGATTCAGATTGCCCTTGTAGGTGTCGCAGACCGCGACCACATCGACCAGTTCCTTGCTGCTCAGGTACATCTGGTTCATGACGTGGCGGCCACGGCTGCCCGTCGCGATCCAGCCGATGCGCAGCCGGTTGCCGGTGCCCTGTGCGCCAAGTACTGCTGGAGCGGCTGACACGGCCGCAACCGCAGAGGTGGTAACAAAACTTCTGCGGGATAGGTCCTGTTTCATGTGGATCGAGTCTCCTGATGACGGAAGGGAACTAACTTTCAAGGTACCACCGGAACGTGCTGCTCAGGAGGCGAGGATCTCGGCGAAAACATAGCAGCGGAAGTCCGGCGGAGTGGTCCAGTGGCCCCACCGCGCGGCTTTGTACTTCACCTTGAGATACGCGACTTCAGGTCTCGACGTAAGGTCCAGCAGGACGGTGTAAGTACCCTTGTAGAACTTCTGTGGGAACTGCGCAATCGGCTTGGGATCCCACTCCGCTCCGTTCAACGATCCGTGCACAAGGATCTCGAGGCTTGCCTGCTCGTTGACGTCGGTGATACCGAGCGTGATCTGCAACGTCTTGCCGATGCCGTTCTCCAGCGCCACCGCCGTTCCTTCGCCGTCTTTCTGAATCTCAGATTCCGGCAGAAGGAAGTTCGGCAGCATCAGCGAATGAACTCCAGCTCCACCCGGTTTGGGATGAGCCCGGCCTCAAAGCCCAGGTCGAGCAGTTTTTGGGCTGCCCGGGGAACCAGTTCGCCCGCATCCACCGTGTAGTGATTGACATACATGCCGACGA
>DASQEG010000022.1:0-2403 GCA_035633775.1 Bryobacteraceae bacterium | reverse complement strand
GCCGTCGCCCGGCTTCAGCGGTGCAATGGCGTGAGCATTCGAGGGCTCTACGACAACCGTGCTCCCGCGAATCTCCCGTACAGTGCCCATCAGAACGCCACGGTGACGTGGGGATCGCCCCTGCACTACTTCCTGGTGGTTGGTGCCGAGGATGAAGAAAGGCCCGAGCCCGCGAGAGTACACGCTTTCGAGCATTACCTCTTCGGCTGCTGAGGGCGGGGTAGAATGTCCGGCCCAGGCACTGTCCACTGCTTTGCGATAAGCCTGCGTGGTCAGGGCGACGTACTCGGCGTCCTTATAGCGGCCTTCTATTCTCAGGGCGGCGACGCCTGCATCGATGATCTCCGGGACATGATGCAGCGTGTACAGATCCCCCGGCGAGAGCAGGTATCGTGCATCACCGAGCGGCTCCGGCTGGCCGTCGACAATTAGCTCGTACGGCAGCCTGCAGGCCTGTGCACACTGTCCGCGGTTCGCACTCCGTCCTCCCCACGCTTCGGAGGAGAAGCACTGGCCTGACTACGCAACACAGAGTGCACCGTGTACGAAAATCTCCAGTTCGGCATCCGTCTCGATACGGATCGAGCGAACTTCAGCAAGGGATAACTCGCGGGCGAGTGTGATTCGGGTCGCCCCGAGATCCCGTGCGAGTCGCACGCCGTCAGCACTGGTAATGCTCATCTGCGTACTGGCATGCAGCTCAAGATCCGGAGCCACAATGCGCGCCAGCCGCATCGCTGCGAGGTCCTGTACGATTAGCGCATCGGCGCCCGCATCGGCAATGGAGGCGATCGCCCGGGCCGCTTCTTCCAGTTCGTGGTCAAACACGAGGGTGTTGAAGGTGACGAAACCCCGAACGCCCCGACCGTGCAGTGTCCGCATCACCCCGGGCAACTCGGCGGTCGAAAAACCAACCTTGGCGCGCGCGGTGAAGTGCGTGAGCCCGAAGTACACGGAATCCGCGCCGGCCTCCACCGCGGCCTGAAGCTGCGGCCAGTGACCGGCCGGACTCATAACCTCCGGCTTTGTACGTTGCAATGTCATAGAAATACAACTCGGGCGGGACTTGCCTCTGTCTCCAGTATAGAGATCGTGTATGGTGGGGCTATGCTCCTTCGAATCGCCGTCGCCATGAGTGCCGTGTTGCTGGCGGCGTGTTCGCGTTCTGGTGAGCCGAAGAAAGACGAACAGCCTGCGGCAGCGAGGCCGGAAGCGGCACAAAACGTATTTAACGTCCGCTTTGACACCTCACAAGGTCCGTTCACGATCGAGGTTCACCGGGACTGGGCACCTCTGGGTGCGGAGCGTTTCGAGGCACTGGTGAAAGACAGGTTCTACAACGGAGCACGCTTCTTTCGTGTGGTTCCGAACTTCGTCATCCAGTTCGGGATTCCCGCTGATCCGAGAATGCATAAGAAGTGGAACAAGCCGATCAAGGACGATGATCCGGTGCAGACGAACCGCTACAAGTCCGTTGCGTTCGCAACCTCCGGACCTGAATCGCGAACAACTCAGGTATTCATCAACCTGCGCAGCAACCAGACACTCGACAAGCAGGGATTTGTACCCTTTGGCATCGTGACGGAAGGCATGGAGGTCGTAGAGAAGCTCTATGCCGGTTATGGAGAGAGGCCCGTGCAGAGCAAAATCGAACGCCAGGGCAACACGTACCTTGTGGCAAACTTCCCTAAACTCGACTACATACGTACGGCGCAGATCCGCTAGCTGACCCGATGAAGACTCTCTCGAAAAAGTGCAAATACGCGCTGCAGGCGCTTTATGCGCTCAGTGCCGAGTACGGAAAGGCGCCCGTCCTGATCTCCACGCTGGCCGAAACCGAGAACATTCCACATAAGTTCCTCGAGGTGATCCTGTGGGAGCTGAAGCAGGAGGGCCTGGTGGAGAGCAAGAAGGGAAAGGGAGGCGGATACCGGCTCGTCAAAGCTCCCCAGACGGTCACCATCGGCAGCATCATCAGACTGATCGACGGTCCGCTGGCGCCGCTTCCGTGCGCGAGTGAGACAGCGTATCGGCAGTGCGACGAATGTGCCGATGTCAGGAATTGTGGCACTCGCATCGTAATGAGAGAAGTGCGCGACGCAATGGCGGCGATCCTCGACAAAAAGACCCTCGCCGACGTTCGCGACACCGTCGAGCGGCAACGAGCGGTCGATCGTGACTCGCTGATGTACTACATTTAGCGGGTCAGATCGAGTAGTCTTCGATAAATACCCGTTCCTGCTTGAGCCGGATGTAAACGGAGTCGTCCTTCCGAATTCCGAGTTCCCTCAGCTTTTCGTGCGGCATTTCGACCAAAGCTTCTTCACCGGTGTCTGTTTTCAGTTCCACCTTAACCAGCGAACCGGCCGTTTGAATGCGTGCTACTTTCGCCGGTACCGCATT
>DASQEG010000021.1:0-3703 GCA_035633775.1 Bryobacteraceae bacterium | reverse complement strand
CAGATTCGTACTTGACGAGTTTTCGCTGCCACCTTCCACCCTTTCGGGCTTCCAGTGACTTCGTCCAGTTAGATTGTCAAAGATCTGGGCTCCGTCGGCAGATATCTTTCGAACTCTACCGCGAAACTCCGGCCTCCAAAGACCGCATCGGGCTAGGACCTGATATTCAGGCCACCCAAAACTCGTAAACTGTAAAGGGATCTTGGAGGAGGCTGCCCATCGGCGAGTGCCGACGTTATCATCAGCGCCTTTCCTCTACCGTCTCTACCCTTACAGATGCATCCGCATTCTCGCCGGTTGCATCTCCGTCGGGTCGGCTGCGCTTTTCTCACTTGCGCCGTACTGCCGTACCCTCTGTCGCACACCTTACAGATGCTCCCGTTTTTGGCCCGGTTACATCTTTTTCCGTCCGACTCTCAAGATCACTCGCGCATCGCGCTTTCAATCTGCTGTCGTCCGGACAATTTCTACTCTACCAGCGCGAAATGGGTTTGTCACCCCCCTGGAACAAAAAATCGGCGGGTTTTTCCGAGCCCGGAATAACCGGGGTGGAACTTTGCGGTATTTACCTTCGTAGCCATGTCACAGATGCTCGCCGACGTCCGTTACGCTCTCCGCAGTTTCCTGAAAACACCGATCTTCTCTGTTGTCGTGATCTTCTCCCTTGCACTCGGCATCGGTGCAAATACCGCGATTTTCACTCTGATGGACCAGGTCCTGCTTCGGGCACTGCCGGTCAAGAACCCGGAGCAGCTGGTGCAGGTCTACGCCCGCGGCCCGCACTACGGCAGCAACTGGGGTTCGAACTCGATGTCTTACCCCATGTACAAGGATTTCCAGGACCGCAATCAGGTCTTCAATGGCACGTTCGGACGGTTCGCTACGTCCTCCAGCCTCGCTCACGGAGGAGGAACCGAGCGCGTTGCGGCAGAACTGGTGACCGGCAACTACTTCGAAGTTCTCGGGGTGCAGCCATCGGCCGGGCGGCTGATTACGCCCGAGGATGACCGGCTTCCCGGGGCGGGTACTGTCGTTGTTCTCAACCACGACTACTGGCAGAGCCGGTTCGGCGGCAAAACAGACATCGTCGGCCAGACGGTGCGGGTCAACAACCACCCCATGACCGTCATCGGCGTGACGCAGCCGGGGTTCCATGGGATCGACCTTGGTTATAACCCGCAGATTCTCGTCCCGATCACGATGAAGCGCGAGATGACGCCGGGCTTCAACGCCCTTGACGACCGCCGCACCCGCTGGCTGCAGGTGTTTGCACGGCTCAAGCCCGGAGTGACGCCCGATACGGCCAGAGCTTCCCTCCAGCCGCTCTACAAAGCAATGATCCGGGAGGAGGTGCAGCATGAGGCATTCCGGAATGCGACTCCCTTCACGCGCGCTCAGTTTCTCAGCTCATGGATGGAGGTCCTGCCCGGAGCTCAGGGGCGGCCGCAGTTTCGCGAGCGCTTTGGGCGGCCGCTGGTCATTCTTATGGGGATTGTGGCTTTCGTTCTGCTGATCGCCTGCGCAAACGTTGCGAATCTGATGCTGGCCCGCGCAACTGCACGACAGAAGGAGATTGCCGTCCGGCTTGCGGTCGGAGCCACTCGCCGCCGCATTATCGCCCAGCTGCTAACGGAAAGTGTGCTGCTCTCGCTGATCGGCGGCGTCGCTGGAATGCTGCTCGCAGTGTGGCTGAATACATGGCTGCTCAACGTTATGCCCGCCCGGGAATCAACGCTTCCTGTCAGTGCACTGCCGGATCTGAGAATTTTCGCATTTACGTTCCTCGTCTCCCTCGTAACAGGTGTTTTCTTTGGCCTTGCTCCGGCCATCCAGAGCACGAGGCCAGATGTAGCGGGAACTCTCAAGGATCAGGCCGGTTCGGTCACGAGCACGAGTGCAATCACGATTCGCAAAGGTCTCGTTGTCGCTCAGGTGACACTGTCACTACTGCTGCTGATCGGCTCCGGCCTTTTTCTCGGAAGCCTGCACAATCTGAAGACGCTCGACCCAGGCTTTCGCACCTCAAGGCTGGTTTCATTTGCAGTCAACCCGACTCTGTCCGGATACGATCGCCCGAAGACGCGGCAGTTCTATAAGAACCTTGAAGGCTCCCTGGCGGCGCTGCCCGGAGTTCAGTCGGTTGGCCTGGCACGCAACAGGATCCTTGACGGCGATCGCTCCAGCAGCACGGTGACACTCGAGGGGTATCGTGCGCGCGATGGCGAGGATATGGAGCCGTGGGTGAATGTCATCAGCCCAGGCTTCTTCTCGACCATGGGGATTCCGATGCTCGCCGGGCGGGAGTTCCGGCCCGGTGACGAGAGGCCGATGCTTCCGCAGGCCTTCATCGACTCGCTCGATCCCAATCGAACGGCTGACCGGGACCGCTTCCGTGCGGCGGAAGCACAACTCGGCGGTGCGCCTAAATGCGCGATCGTGAACGAGCGGTTCGCAAAGCATTACTTCGGCAGTCCCGCCAGCGCTGTCGGGCGCCGCTTTGGGTTCGGCGGGAACCCGGGGACTCCAACAGACATCGAGATCGTTGGCGTGGCAAAGGATTCGATGTACAGTACGCTACGAGAGAACATTCCGCGTCAGGTATTCACTCCAAGCGTGCAAAATTCCGCAGGCGGCATGAACGTGTACGTACGCACATCGCTCGAACCGGATCAGGTTTTCGCGAGTATCCGCAGCGCGGTCCGACAGATGGACTCCGCACTGCCGGTTTATGACCTCCGCACGATGGACGAGCAGATCAACCGTGCCCTCGTGAACGAGCGCATGGTGGCCACGCTGTCAGCCGTATTCGGTATCGTCGCAACGCTTCTGGCAACCATAGGCCTGTATGGGGTGATGTCATTTACGGTCAGCAGGAAGACGCGCGAGATCGGGATCCGCATGGCGCTCGGAGCCGGCGGCGGACACGTTGTGTGGATGATTATGCGTGAGGTGCTGCTGCTGGTCGGCGTCGGGGTCCTGTTCGGCGTGCCTATGTCGATGCTGCTGACCGGCTATATCGAAGGCCAGCTGTTTGGGCTTCGAGCGAACGATCCGCTGATACTGGTGACCGCATCGGTGGCATTGATCTGTGTCGCCCTGGCGGCCGGTTATGTTCCGGCGATGCGTGCGTCCCGGGTCAATCCGGTACGCACGCTCCGCTACGAGTAGTTGCTGTTGGCCAGCGAGGTCCCGCTGCGATCTGCCGGCGCCGCCCTGGTGATCTCCAGCGGAACATCATCACCTGGGTTCGGGCCCGCACGAATCGAACCTTGCTCACGCGCCCTGTCGATGCTCCGAGGCCGGCGAGTCGAGCGCCCACGTAAGCACAACCTAGTCTTCGTCGTGTTGCGAAGCGAGGCGCGTCACCACGTTGATATCTTCAAGCGTCGTAACATCGCCGGTGACAGTGTGCGACGTCACGATCTCTCGCAGCAGCCGGCGCATGATTTTCCCGCTGCGCGTTTTTGGCAGCGCTTCTGTGAAGCGGATCTCTTCCGGCCGGGCAAAGGCCCCGATCTCGTGTGCGACCCACCCTCGCAGTTCTTTGCCCAGCTCATGGTGATCGTAGTGGCCGCGCTTCAGCGTGACAAAGCAGCATACGGCTTGTCCTGTAATCTCGTGCGGCTTGCCCACAACAGCAGCTTCGGCGACAGCGGGATGCCGCACCAGCGCCGATTCCACCTCCATCGTGCTCAGGCGATGG
>DASQEG010000020.1:0-4213 GCA_035633775.1 Bryobacteraceae bacterium | reverse complement strand
GGCCGTACGGCAGCTCACGACGGCGACCAGATCGGAACCCTCTGTTTCAAGGCGGGCTCCACAGGTTTGAATACCGCTTTTGCCTGTATGACGCGGCGATACCTGAACCGATGGACGGACCGCAAAGCGGGCGAGGTCCTCAAAGCGCACGTGTACGACGCCCTTCGACACCGCCGTAAATTGAACTGGTCTGCCTGACGTATTGAAGTCAGGACGACCGGAAACGGCCGGGTATTCCGCGTACGCTTTAGGACTTAGGTAATCCTGTTCTACCTCGGCCGCAAACGCAGTGGCCGAGAGCAGGACTTGCACAGCAAACGCCGAAACCCGAACAAATGTACGTATCATAGACAGGCCTTCCTTCGTCGCCGATTGAGATTTGTGTTGCCGTCGGCGTTCCCTTACCTACGCGGTTATCCGGCTTTCCAGGAAGATTCACTTTTGTAAGAAGATTGTGAGCCCGCAGAGCAGAGCCTCTCGCGTACTGAATCGTGGAGGCAAAGTGATTCACCGAATCGTCATAACCACCGCAATCAGCAGCGTGCTCCTGATCGCGCAGATCCCTGATTTCCGGCCTCCGACGCCGTTATTCGGCGCGGTGCTCCGCAATGATACACAAGCAGTCAAAGAAGTCCTCGCATCCGGTGTAAGCCCGAATGAAGGGCGATTTTTTGGTAATCCGCCGATGGTGCTGGCCATCATGAACGGAAATCAGTCTGCCGTGCAGGCGATGCTGGAGCACGGTGCAGATCCGAAGCTGCTCGACCGACACGGCTCCTCCATGCTGATGTGGGCCGCGGGCGGCGAACGGCCGAGTTCGGCTGTCGTCGATCTGCTGCTGAAGCGTGGAGCGGATCCAAACGTGCAGAACACGTTGGGTGAGACCGCCCTTACCTGGGCCATGCGTCGCGGCGACATGAAGATCGTGGAGCAGTTGAAGGCTGCGGGAGCATCGGATTCGCAAGCTGTCCGGCAGTCTGTTGAACGTGCTGTAGCGTTGCTGCAGAAGAGCAGTCCGGAGTTCATCAAGGTATCGGGCTGCACGTCGTGTCACCACCAGTCGTTGCCCCAGATGCTGTACTCGGTCGCACGCAGCCGCGGGTACAAAGTGGACGACGACGCCGCAGCTAAGGACATCAAAGCCCTGCTCGCAATGGTCAAGCCTATGCGTGAAGGACTCGAGAACGGGAAGGTCAATCTTCCGAATCCCGGCATCAGCATCAGCTATACGCTGCTTGGGATGGAAGCTGAGAGCTACGCGCCCGACGAGTACACGGCGGCACTGGCAAAGGCGGTGGTGCGAACTCAGGCGCCCGATGGACACTTCGCGATTCTGCCTGCACGCCCACCGCTCGAAGCGAGTCCGTTCACCTCTACCGCCCTCAGCATTCGCGCCTTGCAAGTCTACGGACAGAACAATGCCGAACAGATTGCCCGGGGAGTGCAGTGGCTGATCGCGGCGAAGCCGAACACGCAGGAAGAACGCACTATGAAACTGCTCGGCCTGAACTGGGGTGCAGCGGATCGTAGTGAGATCGACAGAGCCGCAGCCGAACTGATCGCACAGCAGCAGGCCGACGGTGGGTGGGCTCAACTGAACGGCCTTGAGAGCGATGCTTATGCGACAGGTCAGGCGATGGTTGCGCTCTACCAGGCTGCTGCCCTTAAGCCAACCGACAGCGCTTACCAGCGCGGTGCCGCATTTCTGCTCCGTACGCAGATGCCCGACGGATCATGGCTTGTGCGAACCCGAAGCAGCCCGGTACAGGCTCTGAAGGATAGCGGTTTCCCTCACGGCCGTCATCAATGGATCTCGGCTGCGGGTACAAGCTGGGCGGCCATGGCACTGGCGTACTCGCAACCGAAGGCCACCGTACACGAATCAGGCGGAATGTTCTGAGGCCTGAGAACCGGCGCTGCGGCTCGCGACGTAGAGCAGCAGCGCGACGGCGATAATCGTTAGAAACACAGCCGCGTCTCCGGCGATACCGGGAAGACGCGGCTCCACCGCTTTCGGTACCAGCCCTGCCGCGACAAGACCCGCGATAACTACACCAGCCAGTCCCTCACCGGCCACGAGCCCTGACGCGGCAAGGACTCCAGGATCGCCCGAAGCTTTCTCAGCTGACGAGCCCGTTAGCAGGCGGATACACCCTCCGACGAAGATGGCTGCCATCGTGCCGAGCGGCAGGTATACCCCGATCGCGAAAGCCAGCGGCGAGACCCCGGTGAGGAGAGCACCAACAGCAAGACCTCCTCCCGACAGCACCAGGCCCCAGGGGAGTACGCCAGCAAGTACGCCTTCGACGATCGTTTTCATCAGCGTTGCTTGTGGCGCCGGTATGTCGCGCGACCCAAACGTATAAGCGCTGCCGAGCAGCAGGACGGTCGCGGCAACACCCCAGCAGGCGAAGGATGCCCCAACGAGCTGGCCCAGTTGCTGCTTTGCCGGGGTCGCTCCGACCAGCCACCCTGTTTTGAGATCCTGCGAGATATCGCCCGCCTTCGAAGCGGCCACAGCGACGACTGTTCCGACGGTGAGCACAGCGGCTCTGGCTGCGTCGTTTACCCATCCGACAGCAGCAAACACCGAAGCAACCCCAATCAGGGTGACCAGAGTCACACCGGAGGTTGGCTGCGAGCTCACTCCGACGATACCGACGATCCGGGCTGCGACGGTAACGAACAACAAGCCGAACACAGCAACGCCGCAGGCAGCAACCGCTCGCTGGGCGGCGTTCATATCTCCTGCGAAGACGCCGGGAACCACAGCGGAGATAACGACCACGGACACGATCCCACTGACGGTGAACCAACCGGGAAGGTCACGGTCCCGCTCGTCGCTGGCGTTCGCGCCTGCGTTTTGGGACGTCATCCCCCGGGCAACCGCCGCAAAAGCTGCCGCCATTGCAGGCAAACCACGAGCGACAGTGATGATGCCTGCCACGGCGACGGCACCTGCACCGATGTACCGCACGTACCGCGACCAAATCTCGGCGGACGTCATGTCGCGGATCAGTTTGACCGGCTCAGGTGCAAGCGGCGCCGGCAGACCACCTCCGAAAAATGCGATTAGTGGAGTCAGAAGCAACGCCGAGACCACAGACCCGGCAACAAGAATGGCTGATTGTCGATAGCCGAGAATATAGCCCACGCCCATCAGTGCGGGTGCGAGTTCGAGCGCAACGTCCGCTTTCGGCAGCACCGGCACGGCGGTGTCAATCGAAGCGGGCATGAGGAACAGGAGCGATATCGCAAGCTTGACTGCAATCCCGGCCGCCATGCCACGGAAGATCCACACACCGGCGGTGGATTCACCGCTGGTGGCGCGCAGAACCTCGGCGCACGCGGCTCCCTCGGGGTACGGAAGCTCGTCATGTGCCTTCACGATTAGCAGCCGCCGGAGGGGGATCATGGCGGCCAATCCAAGGATTGCTCCCAGCCAGGCGAGTGCGACCACTTGCCAGTATGGCGGGACCATCCCCCACATAAATAAAGCAGGGATCGTGAAAATAGTGCCCGTGGCCAGCGAAGTGGAGGCGCTCCCGATGGTCTGCGACAGATTGGCTTCCAGAATCGTGCCGCCACGCCCGAGCAGACGAAACACGGCTACAGTCATCACTGCAGCTGGTATGGACGCGGAGACCGTCAGGCCCACACGCAAACCGAGATACGCATTCGCCGCCCCGAAAATCAGGCCGAGACTCACGCCTGTGACCACTGCCTTTAGCGTCCACTCGGCTGTGCCGCTGCTCATCGATTGTTATCGTCGCGCACTGTAACGAGTGGGCTCACCTGGCGTCTTCCTCTTGTTTGCGGGATACTAGGCTCTTCGGAATCCTCGTCTGATGAACTTACGCCGCCTGCTCGGGGCGCTTGCCATCCTTCTCGCTGTGGTGATTGTGGTATGGCTCGCGGTCCGCAACCCGTCACCTTTGCGGGACAGTTCCGCTGTTCTTGCGCATGTGCGCCAGCTGAACCAACTCGTCAGTGTTCGCTATACCTTACAGAAGGTGGTCGGGCTGAAAGAGCCGGGGTACTGGATCGGCGAAGATTCCATTCTGCTCGTTCTTCAGGCCAACGTTGACGCCGGTATTGACCTGAGCAAGCTCACGCCCGAGCAGGTGCAGATCGACGGCCGCATCATCACAGTCCGGCTTCCGCCGCCGGAGATCATTAACGTTGCCGTCGATGAAAAGGCCACGCAGGTATG
>DASQEG010000019.1:0-19854 GCA_035633775.1 Bryobacteraceae bacterium | reverse complement strand
CGAAGTCACGATCCACAGCTTTGTCCACGCCGTCCAGAGGTTGGCACGATTGTTCGGCAAGTCGCCCATCGATCTCGGCTGTGAGCAGTTGAAGGAGTTCCTTCCTCACGCGAAGAACAACAAGAGTTGCGAATGGGCGACACTGCAGGTGAATCGTGCAGCGGTTCGGTTCCTGTACGTGAGGGTGCTGAAGCGGAGCTGGCTCGAACAAGATCCGCCGAAGCCAAGGGACAGGTGCCGCGTCACATCGTGTTATGCAGCAAAAGTGAAGGATGTCGGCCTGAAGTTGACTTCACAACCGAGGAGTCCTTTTCTCAAATGCTGGAAGGTGAGCTCGCTTTCCGTCGTGTGCTTGAGAAGGCAGACCCCAGCCGCCGCTCCCTCGTACCGCAGCCACCGCCTCAGCGCGTCGGTTTACGTGCTCAGTCCGTCTTGACACAGGCGCCTTCAACATCCTTAGGGTCATTCGACTGCAGAGCCTCGTCTTCGCTGCTGTCTGTTCTGCGCTTCCTCGTCCGATCAGCACTCTGCTTTCGACGGTAATGGGCCCAGGTCACCTGAACGGCGGCTCCGAGCTCACAGGAGCGAGCCGCGCAGGACGGCTGCAGCAACGCTGAAATAAATGACAAGTCCTGTGACGTCGACGAGAGTCGCTACGAACGGGGCAGAAGCGCTGGCGGGATCCAGACCGAGTCGCTTTAGAGCAAATGGGAGCGTGGATCCGCTGACCGTTCCAAAAAGAACGACTCCCAGGAGGCTCAAAGCGACTGTCAGACCTATCTTCATGTAGTGCTCACCGTAGGAACCGGCGACCGCTTGCCACAATAGGATGCGAGACAGGCCGATAAGGGCAAGGATACTTCCCAGAACAAGTCCCGTGAGGAACTCCCGGCGCACGACTTTCCACCAGTCTTTCAGGCGTACTTCTCCGAGCGCCATCGCACGGATCACGAGTGTAGTGGCTTGTGATCCGGAGTTGCCCCCACTGCTGATGATCAGGGGAATGAAGACGGCGAGGACCACTGCCTTGGCGATCTGTTCTTCATACCGTGCCATGGCCGTAGCCGTAAGCATCTCGCCGACAAACAAAATCGCGAGCCAGCCGGCACGCTTCCGTACAAGTTCGCCAAACTTTGTGGACATGTACGGCGCTTCCAGCGCTTGCATTCCTCCGATACGCTGGATGTCTTCGCTTGCTTCTTCCTCGACTACGTCGACGATGTCATCTACGGTGACCAGACCTTTCATGCGCCCTTGCTCATCAACAACAGGTACGGCCAGGAGTCCGTGCTCCTCGAAGAGTCGCGCGACGTCTTCCTGATCGGTTCCTTCACCAACAGAGATGAAGCGCTTACGCATCAACTCATCCACACGTCTTCCACGATCCGCGGAAAACAGGTCGCGAAAGGAAACAACTCCCAAAAGAGTCTGTTGCTGGTCCAGCACGTAGGCGTAGTAAATCGTTTCAACTTGACCCGCTTGTCGACGGAGGTACGCTATCGCTTCATCTACGGTCATGTCTGGCCGCAGGCGAGCATATCGCGTGCTCATCAGACCGCCTGCCTCATCCTCCGCGTAGGCGAGCAGAGCCGACACTTCGCGCTGAGTGGACGAATCAAGGTAATGTACGAACGCGTCGCGATCCTCCTCCGGTGTTGCCTGGATCAGATCAGCGGCATCGTCGGGCGCAAGCAGTCGCACCCACAATCTGCGTTCCACCTCCGGCAGACCTCGTAGAAGTTCGGATTGCTCACGAGTTGGCAAGCTCAGGAAGAACTCATCATCCTCACCCGGAGGCAACGCCTTGAATGCCGCGCTCTTATCTGCAGACGAGAGCTGCCGCCAGTCGTCAATATTCAGTGTGGGTAGTGTACGGTCCTCGGCCATCTGTGCTCCCGTTGCAAGTTTCTAGTTTGGTTTGTACACGGCGGGTCGGTCCGGAGATGCGGAGCAGAACGATCGTTGGTAAATATCGCGCAGTATTGGCGTGTGACCCGTCCGCTCGGGGAAGCTCGTAGTCTTTGCGTTTCCAGTGCGCAAAGTCCGGACTTCTCCCTCGATTGCGCGGTTTTCGAGCGCCCGCATGTGTAGCGCGGATCGCGGTCGCCGATGCTTTTTGGCGCTGTCATCACGAGAACTGCCGCATCGGTGGAGGGCGTGACGGGTAGCCCCAGGCCCGTTCCGCCCGGCTTGGTGTTGTAGTACGCCTCGAACAGATGCTCGTGCTGCTCGGGAGTCAAGCCGGGGCCGGAGTCAAAAACCTCGATAGCCACGCGGTGCTCGAGGCGACCCACGGATACCGAGACACGGCCGCCCGGGCCCGCAGCGTCGATCGCGTTCAGCAGCAGATTCATGATGGCTTGCTGCAGTGAGTCCTCGTGGATGTTTGCTTCAGCGGGTCCGGGAGCGTCCAACTCCGCTCTCGGAGTTCATGCTCCTGTTCGGGCACACGGTACCCGGGCTCGACTTGCAACCCGCCAACCGCCTGAATGACCGGCGAATCCGCGCTGTATCTGGAAGCTCACAGCCCGGGCGCCTCCGATGGTCCCGAGCGAGCTGATGAGCAAAGCCAGGATCCAGTGTACGCCCGCGGTATTGATCTTGTCTTTTCCGATCCGTTAACAAACAGAGAAGGCAAGGTATTCAGTTAGCGCGCATACCTGCATCCATCAAGGCACGATGCAGTCCGTGCACGTATTTTTCTGCCGCGTGCCGCTCTGCCGGCGGCGTTGGCTCATTGAACTCCGTTAGGCGTGGACGTCATGCTCTTCGTACTTAAGCTGCTCATACCTGAACGGGAGCGTCCGTCAATCCCGGCGAAACCGGGCGCAAAGCGCATGCAGACTTGGCGGGAGGTTATGCAGTCAGTCGGTCATCAACGGTCTAAGATAATGAGTTCAGTTCGCTTCCGCCCGCTCTTGATTGCTATTGCCACCGCCGCACCTACGCAACCCGCTGCACCCGCGAAGCCGGTTAGAGCGGCGTCCTGCGCGTCCAGTGCTGCACCCAGAACGCCGATCGTGCCGAGTACGGCGGCGCCGATGCCGAGGCCGATTAATCCGGCAGTGCGACCGATGCTACTTCCTTTGAACACGTACAAGACGCGGATGTTTTCACGCGCGACCGCGACTGTTCGAGGCGCATCTGGCGGACGTCCCTGAACCATATCGATGCCAGCCGCAGTGACCCCACTCGCCTTGCCTGAATGTACCGTGCCGTCCTTCTGCACAATCTCCACCCGGCGATCTTTGATGAGAGCTGGGAGACGGTCCCATGTGATGCGCTGCACCTCCGCAGGCGCCGCAGCTACTGGCATGGTTGCGAGCGAGACCGAAAGCAATAGCGCCAGACCGCTCATCCACACCTCCGGCCAGCATGAATCAACGCAGCAACGGCCCGCGTACAGTATGCACGTGCTGGTCGGGCCACTGCAAGCTTCAGAGCCACAGCACTAGAGGACGAGCAGTCCAGGGCCCCTGCAGGCGTCGCAGCGCTGGTACTTGCGAGAGCCGCCGGGAACAACGGGTCCGTCTTGCTGAGACCGCGAAGGTCGCCGAACGCCCCCAGATGGCGACGCATGTTTCAGATGCTGGTGAATGATCACCGAAACCCCTCAACGAAAAACAGATCGCTTTCGGTACGATCTTTTTCCGTGCAAAGAACGGTACGTGCAGATGCACGGGTTCTCGGAAAGGCACTCAGACCGTACCCTGCGGGCTTGGGAAGACGCGCAACTTCGACTCTGGAACCGTCGACGCCAAGAAAGTAGATACTGCGGGCGGTGCTCCCCGGCCCAGGTGGTATGTAGTAAACACCGTCTTCGACCAGATCGTATGCACGTATGTTGATCAGTTCTGCAACCCGCTCTTCGGATCCGCTCCCAACCAATGGTTTACGAACGAGTGTGAAACCGGACGACCTTGTCCGCACGAGGTACAGCCACTTGCTGTCGAATGACTCTGCGGCCGCAGACCCCCCATCGGGCGTGACTTCTATTGGATCTCCGCCTGCCGCTGGCATCTTCAACAGCCGGTAGCGCCCACCCCGGTTGGAACTGAAGTACAAGAAAGCACCATCCTTCGACCAGGTGGCGACACTGTCTTGTGCGGGGTGGTTCGTCATCCTCCTTGGCGGTCCGCCATTCGGGCTGACGAGATAGATCTCTCCCTGACCTTCCGGCCGCGCATGTAAGGCAATGGCTGAGCCGTCGGGCGACCAGCGAGCGCCACCGACCTGTGCTCCGCCGAAGTCGGTGAGCCGAACGGGGTTCGCGCCGTCTATATCGCAGACCCAGATCTCCCATGATCCGGAACGTGCAGAACGAAACACGATGCGGGTCCCGTCTGGCGATATGTGAGCGTCGTTGTCGCCCCTGGTCGACTGAATTAGCGGCCGAAGGTCCACATCAGTAGCGCTCTGCCGCCGGTCGGAGAACTGCCAGATGTTCTCGTCAACGATGGACCGCGCGAATACAGCACTGAAGCCGGCATGTCGCGAGGACTTCCGAAGCCCGGAAATCTGCCGGGCCGTTGTGAATGGAACAACCTCGGGCTTACCTGAGCCAGGTCGCAAGCGTGAGATGTGTAACTCCGGCACGAGCGATGGCCCCGCCAGAAACAGCAACTCACTCGCATCCCCCGTCCACGCGGGGTTAGCAGCAACTGCGCCTGATTGTTCAGTGAGCGGAACAGGTTCCCCTTCCGCCCGAAGATCCGGGCCAAGAGCTAAACCATGCAGCACGCCCGTTCCGAGACCTGTCAAGCGAACAAAGGCAAGGTAACGGCCGTCCGGCCGGAACGCCGGCCCAACGTCAGCAGTTGCGTGCGGCGGAGTGGTGATCCGCTGTACGGGGCGGTCTCGCGTTGAGATAAGAACGAGGCCTTGTGCTGCGGCGGCGCTGCCGAACTCCGATGCCGCGATCCAGTCTCCCTGCGGATGCCAGTCGAGCAAAGAGCCGAACCAACCTTCAGGCCGAGCAAAGTTGATCGTCATCAGACGGCGTTCGGCCCCACCAGACGCGGAGGCGACTACGACGTCGGCACGGCCTGACCCGCCCAATCTAACGAAGGCGATAGAACGACCGTCCGGCGACCAAACCGGACTGACCTCTTCGGCGGGATCACTCGTGAGACGCCGGGCCGAGCTTGCCCCCACTGCCTGCACATATACGTGAAACACGTCTCCTGACGCTCCATTCCACGCAAAAGCCACGTGGCTGCCGTCCGGCGACAGGGTCGGATCTACTTCGGATCCAACATACGTCGTCAGCGGCGTCACGTCCGGAACAACTTCACCGGGCCTTGTTACTCCGCCTGAGCGTGCGACCAGCAGGAAAATCGAGCCAGCCAGCAAGACCACTGTCCCGTACAGCCAAAAAGCAGGTTTGCTTCGTTGCCTGGTGCTCTCGGGCTCAGATGGCATCGGATGATGCAGGACGGCCTCAGTCGTCACCGCGACATCGCACGGCGTTGAACTCGACGCAGAGTGCCCGTCCTGCATAGCCGGCACGGGTACCCAGACCGCAGCAAAGCGGTACCCCCGCCGTGCCACGGTTTCTACAAAACGGGGCTCACCGGCCGAGTCTCCGAGCACCTGCCGTAGCCGATTCATCGCCGCATTCAGCCCTCTGTCGAAATCTACAAACGTTCCATTCGGCCAGAGGCGATGAACCAACTCTTCCCGCGTGACGACGTCCCCTGAAGCTTCGAGCAGCGACATCAGAATTCGAAATGGCTGCTCCTGCAGTCGGACTCGGATACCGTGCTTCTTCAGGTCGGCCGTGAGGGTATCGAGTTCGAAAGCATCGAAACAGACACGCCTCGGTAATGGGGAAGCGCCGGGCACAGCAGGGCCGTAGTTTATCACGGGGTTCATGAACGCACCCGCGTGACATAGCGGTTTGACCCCTGTTTTGTTTGAATTGCCGGGTGACTCTCATATGGCGGAATCGTGATCACGTCGCAATGGACAAGTGTCCGCGTCACGACTACCGTTCAGGTGTGAGCGACGGCGAACCACTTCACAGACTTACGCCGTTGCACGGTCACAGGAGAACTTCATGATGACGACAAAATGGTCCATCGTGGCTGCTGGCGGGGCTGTTCCCGTGCTGGCCATCCTGCTGTACGCATCGACGACGACGATGCTTGGGGTCGGCAGCATGCCGTATTCAGAAATTGTCAATGGGCCCGCCGAGGTCACTTTTCGGCAGTTTACGTCTCTGCCAGGCGAGTCCGGAGGGTGGCACTATCACCCCGGCGCTGTGTTTAGCGTGGTGACAAGCGGGTCGATAACGATTGAAGATGGCTGTGGTGAGGAGCAGACATATTCAGCGGGTGAGGCGTTCGAACAACTGGAAGGTCGTATTCACAGATGGAAAAATCTTGGCGACCAGCCCGCGGTAGAGCTCAACACGTTCATTGTTCCGCAGGGGAGTCCACTTGCAGTGCCCGTTTCCGAGCGACGATGCGGTCCACCCAGAAGCGCGTCAGATTGCCGGCAGGACGACTGGAGAACGTTCGATCACCCCACCCGGTTCGCAAACCAGGGTGAATGCATCGCATATGTTCGTAAGAGACGGTAACGGCCAGTAAAGCCGCACTGGGTCTTTGCTCGGACAATGTCTGAGATGATACGGACTATCGGGCTGCCAACTCGCTACCTGTTGCTGGTGGCCCGAACGTCGTGCCGCACGGGAACAGCCAACAGTGCTGACCATTCGAAGGATTTGTGTCATTTGCTATCGGGTGTGTTTTGTAGACGCAATCCAACAAGAACACGTGCGATAGAGCACTTGTACCCCTTCTGCTCCATTTGTGTAACCGGTCGTGCGGGCGAATCTGCTGGTCCTTCAGGTGACGCCGAGCTCGGCCGTCACCTGGCGTGAGCGCCGTTAATGACTTCCAACTTCCCGGATGTCGATCAGGTACATCTGCCTCCCGTTGCCGCCGTGCGGTGAGTCCACTACGACCTTCTGCCCATCCGGGCTGCATCGCGGCGTAGTGTCGCATCGCCAGTGACCGGTGTATTCCGGAGGAGAATGAAGCTGCGCCAGCTCGTGGCGGATCTCTTTCTGCGTGTCGTAAAGGTAGATGTGCTGGAGCCGCTGCGCGTCCGGGTACGTATCGTTCACAATGAAACGCTTCCCACGCAAATACGATGCATGGCCGTTCTTCGGCATCCCTTCAGGGGCGTACACCTCTGCGTCGCCCGTAGTCGGGTTGAGCAGGTAGAAGTGCTCGCCTGTCTGGGGGCGCCACATCCACACCAAAATCGTACTGGGATCCCGCCAGATGTAATGTGAGGTCAGGCCGTGCGGGTCGATGACGCGAACGTCTTTGCCTCCGGAATCGGCAGTAAGCATGCGCGTCCGAAAGTTTCGACCCTCGTTGTCGCCTCGCCAACGCTGGAAAAACGCAAAGCGCCTGCCGTCGGGTGAAACCAACAGATGATCAAAGTAATGTTTTGCGTTGCGTGTGTACGGAGTGAGCGGTGGGATGGCGGCTACCTGCGCGAGCGACACGATTAGCTCGTACTTTCCGGTACGCAGATCCATCTTCCAGATGCCGCTTTTCTCGGGAGCGAGTTCGTCCGCGAATGGATCGCGCAGGCCCTTATAGCCGGTCTCCGGCCGCATGTCGCCGCTCCGTCGGAAATCGTTGACAACCGCCCATTGCGCGTCGGGCGATACTGCGTAGATCGGCGACGGCAAGGTTCGTCTGCGACCGGTTTTCACGTTGAGGATGTGCGACACTAGTCGCCCGTTCTGACGGTCGTTGTAGATTACCTCCGTCTGAGAGCCGGGCAGCCATTGCAGCATACAAGTCTGGTGCCAGCTCCAGGCATGGGTCTCCCCCAGGTCAATCCACCGGTCATCATCCTGTGTGTCGACCATCCCGATACGCAAGGAATCCTCTGCGGTTGGGAGCCGATGTTCAAATGAGCCCTCCACGCCGAGCGCGTACCGACTGGAGGGATCGAACTGCTGTTTGTCGTAATAGCCGAACCAGTGAAACTTAGGCCCGCGCGTGATCGGGCGGATTCGCGCACGCGTTTGCGCGACCGAGTTTGCTGCGCCTAGAACGTTCAGAAAGTGGCGTCTGTTCACGTGTGACTCCTGTTCTGGAAGCGAACCTTCAGAGCGAGTTGAATAACGCGACCGTGCCCAGTGCTCGTGATCCCGCCGAGCGACTGACGATTCAACGGCAGGTTGGGGCTGTAGGTAGTCTGGGTCGTCAACAGAAACGGAGGCGTGTCGGTCAGGTTGAAAGCTTTCTCAGTAGAGTCGACAGATCGGTCTTCGACGAACTCCCATTGGTTGATCAGCGCCGCGTCAAAGTTGACGAGGCCCGGACCGCGAATCGGACTGCGCGGCGAGTTGCCGAAGCGTAGAGGATCGGCCGCTGAGAACTCAGATGTGTTGAAGAAACGGTTGAACGTGCGTTCATCCCGGCCGAGCGACGGATCGCCAATGATGTTCCGCCTCTGGAGCGGACTCAGAGTACGGGTTGTGTTGGTCGCTTGCTCGACGTCAACCGGCCGCACGCAGACGCCGCTCAACGGCAGCGCGCGCCCACGCCCGACCGGGAGGTCCCAAACCGACGCGGCCACAAAGCGGAGAGGGATGTCGGCCGTCGACGCCGCACGCTCGCCTGGGCCATCATAAAGATCCTGCGGCCATGATTCACCCGTGAATCCGAACACCTCCGAACCATTATCGATGAACTTCGACGATGTGTAGTTCGCCGAGACGGTCGACCCCGACCCGTTCAACGCGATCGCAACCAGATGTGTTCGATGGAAACTTCTCACATCCTGACCGGCTCACACTGCTGCGCCACTATTTGGCATAAAGCGACGCGCAGGAGGTGTCCGTTGAGTGATCATTCTGAAAGCGGGCGACTGATTGTCGTATCGAACCGGCTGCCTGTTTCGCTCGACAAAGAGGGCGACGGCTGGACCGCTAAGCGGAGCGCGGGTGGCCTTGCGACTGCGATGGATCCGATACTCCGCGAGCAGGGCGGTATCTGGATTGGCTGGTCGGGAGCACCGGAGCAAACCGCCGAAGCTGCAGAAATTCTGCGGCGGGAACACGGCTGCGAACCGGTGGACCTGCCTGCCGATGTAGCAGAGCTGTTCTACGAGGGCTACTCCAATGAGACTCTCTGGCCGCTGTTCCACAGCTACCCGGACCGATTCCGCTTCGCACCGGAAGCATGGGCCGCGTATCAGGACGCAAACACTCGATTCTGCGATGCCGTCGTCCAGCATTACAAGCCCGGCGATCGGATATGGGTTCATGATTACCATTTGATGCTGCTTCCCCAGTTGCTCCGGGAGCGGTTGCCGGAAGCACTGGTCGGTTTCTTTCTGCACATCCCGTTTCCGGCTTCTGATGTTTTCAGTCTTCTGCCCCGTGCTGATGAATTGCTCAAAGGAGTTCTCGGAGCCGATTTGCTGGCTTTCCACACGCACTTTCATCTGCAGCACTTCCGTCGGGCCGTGCGCCGTCTGCTCGGTATGGAGAGCAAAGTGGACCGGCTGACGGCTTTCGCACGTGACGTCCAGTTGCGCGCATGGCCCATCGGAATCGCACCAGAGGACTTCCTTGGCGTCCTGCAGGAAGCGTCAACTAAAGAGCACACTGCGGCGCTGCAGCAGTCCTACGAGGGGCGTCGGATCATAGTTGCGGTCGACCGGCTGGACTACACAAAAGGCTTGCCGGAACGGCTTCGTACATGGCGGACACTCCTGAATTCCACTCCTGAACTGCGGGAGAAGGTCGTCCTGGTTCAGGTCGCGGTGCCTTCACGTGAAAATATCGGCTCATATCAGGATCTGACGGACGAGGTCCACCAACTCGTAAGCGAGATCAATGGCGAGTTTGGAAGCGCGACGTGGACGCCGGTAGTGTACAGTCACCGGGGCATTTCGCGGCCTGAGCTTGTGGCGCTTTACGCGTTCGCCGACGTGGCGTGGGTCTCGCCCCTGCGAGATGGCATGAACCTGGTTGCGAAGGAGTTTGTCGCGTGCAAACCGCAAGGTGATGGCGTACTCGTATTGAGCTCGTTGGCTGGCGCTGCGGTCGAAATGGGGGAAGCGCTCCTCATCAATCCCTACGATGAGGAGCGCACAGCCGAGGCACTGCTGAAAGCGCTCAACATGGACGTAGAGGAACGGCGGACCCGCATGTCCGCCCTGCATGAGCGCGTGGTTCGAAACAACGTTTTCGCATGGGGCGCGCGGTTCCTTTCGGCTCTGGACCAGGCGGCAACCGATCGATCGGGACCGGCAGCTGGGAGTCCCGGCCGGCTGATCACCAGTGAAGTTGCTGGAGCCTTTCGGGCCGCAGCGCATCGCACTCTGTTCCTCGACTATGATGGAACGCTCGCGCCGTTCACTAGCCGTCCCCAGGACGCCGTACCGGACTCTGACCTGCTGAACATTCTGACCAGGCTGACGAAAACACAGCACACCGATGTGATCCTGATATCCGGCCGAAGCGTAGCTGACCTGGAACGGTGGTTCGGAAACGTTGAGCATCTTGGTCTCGCCGCCGAACACGGCGCTCGATGGCGGGCTCCGGGTGACCGGAACTGGAGTGCTTCTGCCGTCACGGCGGACTGGAAGGATACGGTTCGACCGATTCTCGATCATTTCACGGAGCGCACGCCGGGCAGTTGCGTCGAGGAGAAGGAAGTTGCCCTGGTGTGGCACTACCGTATGGCCGAACCCGAGTTCGGCGAGTGGCTGGCGACGGAACTGACAGCAATGCTGGACGGGATGCTCGCTGAAACCGATTTGCGTGCATACAGCGGTCACAAGATCGTGGAAGTCAAGCCTGCGGCGGCCAACAAAGGAATGTTTGCAACAACGTACTTGCAAACGCGCAACAGCGCGGGTTTCATTCTCGCTGTCGGCGATGACAGGACCGACGAGGATCTCTTTACGGCGCTCCCGGTGTCCGCCTGGACTGTACACGTGGGGTATGGCCAGAGTCGCGCGAACTACGGCCTCAGGGATGTTTCGGCCGTTCGGGCTCTGCTGTCCGAACTGCTGCGGTAAGCCTGCGCACCAGCGGAGTCATAGACGCTGCGTCAACCTGCGTCGGCACGCGATGCTCTGAGATTCTGCCGTCGCTGTGTTCCCGATGTACGCCGGACACTACCACGGATCAAACGCCAGTGTTGCACCGGCCTTCGCGCCCGGCGGCGCCTGCCATTTTCATCCGTTTTACATCTCTGACACGACCGGCGGATGAACGAAGATTCACGTCCGATGCTATGTAGCAGGAGAGTTGGTGATGCGTCCATATGTCCGTGAGAAGTGCTGCTCTTGCGGTGTCGTCCGCGTTTGTCATAGCCACGATCCTGCCCCTGATCCGGCGCGAAGCCTGGTGGATCCGGATTTTCGACTTTCCCCGTCCGCAAATTACGCTGGGGCTGTTCGCCGCTGCTGGCGCACTGCTCACGACGCGAAAGCGTGGCAGCGCGACGGACCGCACAGCTCTGCTGCTCGTTACGGCGAGCGCCGCATATCAGGCATGGGAGATGTCGCGCTACACGCGATTCGGGCGTATTCAGGCATTAGCCGCCGAATCGGAGGATCCCGATCGTCGCGTGCGCCTGCTGATCGGTAATGTTCTCCAGACAAATCGGAATGTTCGGCAGTACATAGAACTGATCGCTGCCTGCAACCCGGATCTGATCGTCCTGGCAGAAACCGATCGGTACTGGGAGCATTCGCTACGCATAGTCGAGCGTGATTACCCGCACACAATAAAGTGCCCTCTTGAAAACACGTATGGCCTGGTCCTGTATTCGCGCCTGCCCCTGATTGAGCCGAAGATTTTATTCCGTGTAGAAGAGGATGTACCGTCATTCGATACTCGGGTGAAACTCCGTACGGGTGATATCTTCCAACTTCATGTCATTCACCCGCGCCCTCCGCACATTGGCGTTGATACGGTAGAACGCGACGCGGAACTCATTCTGGTGGCCAAGCAAGTGAAAGAAACAACACTTCCTGTGATCGTGACCGGCGATTTAAACGATGTAGCGTGGTCTCACACCACTCGCCTGTTTCTCCGCCTGAGCAGCATGCTCGATCCGAGGCTTGGCCGCGCCTTCTGCAATACGTTTCACGCCCACTTACCGTTGTTCCGGTGGCCCCTGGACCACCTGTTCCACTCACGCGCATTTCGTCTCGTGAACTTCGAAAGAGGACCAAAAACTGGTTCGGATCACTTTCCGGTCATCGTCGAGCTGAGTTATGAACCGCATATTCGCCATGATCAGGAGCGTCCAACGGCGGAACCCGAAGACTATGCTGAAGCACAACGAAAGCTTGACAACGTCTTACCCGCGGACTGACTGATCTCGTAGCCTCACCGGAATGGAGCGTGGGAGCAGAGGCCGCGCGCAAGGTGTATGTCCACTCGATCTCCGCCTTAAAGCCAAAGTCGCCTACCTTCACGTGCCGGCTGCAGGCCGAGTGGACAACGTCCTGAGACTTCACATTTAGAATTGCAACCGGACCTGACCTTCGAGGCGGCGATTCGCCACGGGAGGATTTCCCCCGAAGTTAAACCCCTCTGCCAACGCTGTTGACTGTCCGAATTGCGGAGATCGTAAGTCGCCGGTCGGACCACCCGCATTCACGCGGTTCAGCAGATTCAGGGCTTGGACTGCAAACGTCAGGCGCGCTTTTTCTTCGGCGCCGGAGCCTCCGTTCCGCGCTTCCCGAGTTTCGCCGGCCAAAGCAAACGTCTTGGCGAGTTTTATGTTTATCGAAAGGAAGCCCGGTCCTGAGCCCAGGTTGCGAGGGATCGGAGGTTGTCCGGGAACGTGATTCGGCTCGAAGTAGCCAAACCGCGTCGCGATCGCGCCCGGAGCGTCTGGCCCTGTCGCCCAGCTTGGTCGGACGGGAATGGTGATTCCCCCCGGAGCCGGATCGGAAAGATATATGTTGAAAGGCCGGCCGGAGGAGGCGACGACAAACGGGCTGATGCCGAAACCTCCAGGCGCACGAAATGCGCCTGTCATTGTGACATTGTGGCGCACTTCTTTCACCGTCCGGCCGTAATCGTGGCGCAGGTCGTAGACGACGGTGTCAGGTCCGTCGCTGTCACCTGAGATCCTGCTTACGACATAGTTGGTCGTCAGAGCGATGACGTTGCCGGTCTGATGACTTACGTCCACGGCGAGCCGCCGCTCTTTCAACCTCGCATCCGAATGAAGCTGGACGACCGAGCCACCCTCGGCGAGGTCCCTGAAGACTCGTGCTCGGAGACCGTGCCATGTTTGCGCGTCGGTAGCATTGACGGACACTGTCGTTCTGGCGGGCAACTGGCGCTCGATACTCAGCATGGTTTGCAGTGTGACTGGGGCCTGCAGGTCGCCGGTGCGACGTGTCACGATTTGTGGATCTGGCCACGCGCCGGTCGCAAACGAGGGGAGAGCCGGAAAAGCATTCAGCAGAGTCGGGTCGGTAATCTCGAATACCTGTCGCCTGCCGTTACCGCCGCGCGCGCTTTCCAACACCGCCTGCTCGGTCACCCGATCGTAGAAGAGCCCGAAGCCCGCGCGGACTACAAAGCGCGCTTCCTCCGGGTCCCCGCGACCCGGCATCCACGCAATCGCGAAACGAGGTGCGAGATCCCTGCTGCGGCGCAGGTTGGTTTGCGTTTCCAACCTCGCGCCGTAGCTGAACGTCAGCCTCGGATGGAAGCGCCAGTCGTCATGCGCGAACACTCCCAAATCGAGCTGCTTGATCCTCGCCAGCGGAGGTCCAACGGTGAGGGCTAACTTTGTGGCTCCTCCGCCGAGCGCTCTCACCTGGTCGGGAGGCAGTCCGCCCGCCTGGAGCATGATGGTACGGCGGTATCGTTCCATGCCATTGATAGGCGTGCCGGCGTTGTCTCCGCCATCAAAGGTATAGGTGCCGTTCAAATTCTCCGCCGAGATATCCGATAACGACGCGTGACGCAGTCGCACGCCAAAACGAACAGCATGGCCGCCGCGCGTGGCCACAAGATAGTTCTGAAACTCCCAACGATCGGTGTCCCTGCTGGCGAAGCCAGCCGAAGCGCCCCCTGCCGTGAAAGATTCAGCCACACGGATTGCGGGACCCTGCCGGTCGACCGTCTGCCACTTGCGAGACCATTCATATTGAAAGCGGATCTCGTTGACGACCTCCGGGCTGAGCGTCGCGGTGTGGCGGACTTGCAGGCCGTTATTCTTCTCGGAGGTGCGATATCCCGTCTCCGGCAGCGCAAGTTTGTCCTGGCTGTGACGGCGCCCGGTGTGTTCCAGCCTGTCGTAACGCAGGCTAAGCAGGTTGTTCTGTCCCAAATGGTGATCGAGCCGAACAGAGGGTGCCGTGCGGCGCTCGGGAGTTTTATGAAGCCCGCGAAATGGCACAGCGTTCCAGGCGTCATCGAGGACCGTTGCGTCAACCAAGGCGCTGGAATCCGCGTCGGTGCGCTCGAGAGCGGCGAAAAAGAACAGGCGCTTAGGCACTATCGGTCCTTCGACGGTCGCGCCCGACAGCCGCAACTGGTGTGGCCGGCGGTCAGCGGCAAATGGATCGCGTGCATTCAGCCGGGCGTCGCTGACACTGAAATAGGTCTCGGCGTGAAATTTGGGCGCACCCTCTCGGGTGAAAACTTCGATCCGGTTGAAGCCTGGACGGTCATACTGCGCGGAGAACGGCGCCTGATTGATGTGGACTTCGCGGATGGCAGTCTTCGGGGGAAGCCAGTTGCGGGTTAAGTTATTGACGAAGATCTGAGGGCCGGTGAAGCCGAGCGCGGACGCGCCTGCGAACGCCCGAAGAGCCGACTCGAAGTCACCCGGGAAGTCAGGCAAGCCGCGGACGTGCGGTGTCCGGAGCTGGATGATACTGGCGTTGTTGTCTGGTTCAACGTTTAATCGCCGGCCGACAACGGTGACGTGTGCTTTAGGCGCGGCGACGTCCAGTACGATGTCTAAACTCTTCAACTGCGGCAACGTAATCCCAGCTTCGGTGTACGCGACGAAGCTCGGCGCTTCTGCACGAATGGAGTACTGGCCTGCCCGTAAGCTTTGAAATGTAAATGCGCCCGCCCGATCCGTTCCTACCGTCAGGGACTCGCCCGAATCCAGGGTGAGATGCACGGTCGCGGCGCGAATTGCCCTGCCTTTCGCATCTCGAACTCGCCCCTGGAAGGAAAATGGGCCTTGCTGGGGGCTAGCGAACCAGGCACACAGGATTAACGAAACTACGCACCTCCACATTGTAAGTGTGATTACACCCTCCCAAGAAGGCTCCATATGGGATGCGCTTTAA
The DNA here is from genome assembly GCA_035633775.1 of Bryobacteraceae bacterium. GTDB lineage: Bacteria > Acidobacteriota > Terriglobia > Bryobacterales > Bryobacteraceae > JAWXCM01. The sequence continues at coordinate 4,527 of DASQEG010000019.1, read as the reverse complement.
CGGTGTAGGGCGTGAGCTTTGTGTCGGCGTACAGCGTGGCGCGTACCCGGAGCCGATTCCGGTCCGGTATATCTTGAAGCGAGGGCGAAGCAGTCCTGGAGTAAGCCGACGTGGATATGATGACCCGGTGGATCGACCGCGTTCGAAAGCGTTACGAGGTGAAGCTTGCGGCAGCAAGAAAATCTAACCGACCATAGACGTCCGGCTGCAGTACGGATCGGAATGGGACAGATCACCGTCGATGGCGGCGCGTACCAGGACAATCTGTCCCGTGCCGTAGAAACCATCGCGGAGGCAGGCCGGCGTAAGTGCACCGTCGTGGTGTTGCCGGAGTGTCTTGACGCAGGATGGACATACCCGGGCGCAATGGAACTTTCGCACCCTGTTCCCGGACCTACTACGGACATCCTCGCCCGGGCGGCTCGAGAGGCCTCCATACACGTCGTGGCTGGCGTCACGGAACGAGCGTCTAACGGCTCCGTCTACAATACCGCGGTGCTACTCGGGCCCAACGGTGATGTGCTGTCCCGCCACCGCAAAATAAACGAGCTCTCGATCGCGCACCACTTGTACGCCACGGGAGATTCGTTGAGCGTGGTCCAGACTCCCTTCGGTCGCGTCGGACTGACTGTCTGCGCCGACAACTACCCGGACTCGCTGGTTTTTGCTCACTCGCTCGCCCGCATGCAGGCGCAGTTCATCCTGTCGCCGTGCGCATGGGCAGTGGACGGAGACCATGACAATGTCGCGGCTCCGTACGGCGCGCGCTGGCATGAGTCCTACTCGACGATTGCCCGGCTGTACGACGTCACGGTCGTAGGAGTCAGTTGTGTTGGCTGGCTGCGCGAAGGACCGTGGCGCGGCCGCAAGTGCATCGGGAACTCGCTCGCTTACGGACCGGGAGGCGAATGCCTGGTTGAGGCTCCTTACGGCGAAGATGCCACAACGTTCCTCACCGCAGAGGTCAACCCTTCGGGGCTTCGCGTTCGAGGCACCAATATCAGCGAGCACCTGAAGGATTTGACCGAGCGTGACGAACGGGCCACAGGACTGGCGCGTTGACATGTTCCACAGGGCGGTCGCTCTTGCACTCCTCGCTGGTTGCGCGGCGGCCCACCCGCTCAAGCTGACGTCTATCTCAGTCGACGTCGACGGGGATCAAACGACCGTCAGGGTGGTCGCGCATGCTTCGAAGCTGGCCGGAAACGATGTGCAAGCGGCGATTCGGGACAGGTTACGGCTGCAACTCGACGGACAGCCTTTTCGCCCAGCGCACGCAGAGTCCAGTTACGACATTGCGGCTGATACCGTGACCTGGAGTGGACAGGAAGCGCGCAGGGCGGAAGCGGTTATTGTGGAACGGCCTTTGTACCCGGAGGACACCAGCGAAACGACCGTCGTTTCTGTCCATCGCGATGGGAAACTGGTCGACAAAGCGGTGCTGGACGCCGATGCATCGAACGTGATTCTGGCTGAGACCTCCGGGGCCGCAGTCCGGCGTTTCGTCAGCCTCGGTGTGCACCACATCTTCTCCGGAGCCGATCACATCCTGTTCGTCGTCGGATTGCTTCTCGCAGGAGGCACAGTTCGCTCCATCATTGGTGTCGTGACTGCGTTCACGGCCGCACATAGCATCACGCTCACGATGACCGCCCTGCAACTCGGGAGTCTGCCACCGTCCGTGGTGGAGCCCGCGATTGCTCTGTCGATCATCGCCGTAGGCGCAGAAAACCTTGTACGCCGCAGGACCGCATTTGAGCTCCGCTTATGGCTGGCGTTCTTCTTCGGACTCTTCCACGGCTTCGGTTTCGCCGGCGCACTTACCGAAACGCGTTTGCCGACAGGAGCTGTGGCGTGGTCTCTGGCGGCATTCAACGTCGGTGTCGAGGTCGGACAGGCGTGCATCGTTCTGACGGTTCTCCCCCTTCTGCGCCTGGCGGATGGCATGCAACCGCAAGTCCGTCTCGGCGCACTACGCTTTGCCTCCGCAGGAATCTCTCTCGCTGGTCTGTTCTGGCTTATAGAGCGCGTCGCACTCGAGCTATAGCCGGCCACCTGCGCGTTTAGCCCGCACCCTTCAAGTAGGCGCAGCGAGTTGTTGTTCCGCGCGGCGCTTCAACGCCCATCACGTAGGCGCAAGCCTGTTGACAACCAGGGTGTCAAGGTTTAGATTATCTAAAATCTAATGCCGCTCAGTGCAGCCGCAGAAACAGTACGGGCAATTACAACCAAAGACCGCGTCGCGAGCGTCCTTCGTACCGCAATTGTCCAAGGGAACTTTCAGCCTGGGGAGCGTATCGTCGAATTGCAGCTATCAAAGCAACTCGGTGTGGGGATTACAAGCATTCGAGAAGCCCTGTACGAGTTGGAAAGTGAGGGCTTCGTCACGCGAGTGCCGAACAAAGGCGTTTACGTTACACGCCTAACCGCCGAGGATACCCGGCAGATCTACGAACTGCGCTGGGATTTGGAAGCGGCTGCGGCGCAGCGATGTGCCCGCCATCTCGACACGGACGCTATCGAACAGCTACGCGTACCATTACGCGCCATGCGTGAAGCTGCACTAGCCGGCGACCGCGCTCGCTTCCATATCCATGATCTGGAGTTCCACCGCTTGCTGTGGAAGCTGTCAGGCAACCGATTTCTTGAACGAGCGCTCGACTTCGCTGTCGCGCCGCTGTTCGCGTTCTATATCGGGCAGATGAACCCAGACGCAGCCCACCTTACGCACAGCGTGGAACAGCACGAACGGATCGTGGACGCCATAGCTGCCCACGACGAGACTGGGGCCCGGCGCACGGTGCAGGCCGTTTTGCAGGATTTTCAGCAGGCACATGAGCGTGTGCCGCACGAACTGTAATTACTCAGGAGGAGCGAATGCTCGGTTTCAGGATAGTAGCGGTCCTGCTCGTTCTTGAGCTGGCTGCTGTTGCGCAGACATATGGGAACCTCACTGGAGTCGTCACGGACAGTTCCGGGGCGGTTCTGTCTGGAGCGTCGATCACATTGTCGAACCTGCAACTCGGCTCGACGCAGGAGGTCCGAACGAATGAAGCAGGACTGTACCGCTTCTCTCTGATACCACCTGGACGGTACAAACTGACGGTGAATGCGTCCGGGTTCGGCACCGTTACCGTCAACAACCTCGAAGTGGAAGTAAACGCGAGTGTGCGTCAGGACGTGCCGTTGCGGGTCGCCGACGTAAGCCAGCAGGTTCTGGTGGAAGCGGCGGCGACCTCGATCAATCAGGAGAATGCGGAACTCGGCGACGTCATCGAGACTCGCAAGATCGTCGAACTGCCATTGAACGGCCGGAACTTCCTTCAGCTTGGGCAGCTCACGACTGGAACGCTTCCTCCCTCCGTGCAGAACAACGAAAGCACGACGCAATCGTTCAACGGAGGCCGAACGAACCTGACGCTCAGCATCTCCGGTGTCCGCGAGATTTCTGCTGCTTACCTGTTCGACGGCATCCCGAGTAAACACGACTACTATGGCGGCGTCGGCAGTCAGCCTGCCCTCGATGCCATTTCGGAGTTCAAGATTCAGCGTGGGTACTTCTCGCCTCAGTTTGGATTGGGTGCCATCGTCAACGTGGTCAGCCGGTCCGGAACGAACCAGTTTCACGGGTCCCTGTGGGAATTCGTGCGCAACAACGTGTTCGACGCGAGAAATTTCTTCGACGCAAACCGACTGCCGTTCCGACAGAACCAGTACGGAGCCGCAGCCGGCCTGCCCGTGGTCCGCAACAAGGTATTTGTCTTCGGAGACTTCGAGCGGCTCAGCGCACGCCGTGGGTTCCAGGCACAGGGTGTGACTGCGAGCGCTGCGATGCTTAGCGGGGACTTCTCTGGTCTGCCGACAATCTATGATCCGGCGACATTGAACCCAGCCACAGGACAGCGGCAGCCGTTTCCGGGCAATCGCATCCCTGCGGATCGGATATCCAGATTTGCGAGTGACTTCTCGAGGTACATTCCCGCTGCGAACACCGCAGGACAGGTGAATCTGCGCGGAACGACGCAGCTGATTCAGGATGATGACAAGTACGACGTTCGAGGAGACTACGTCGCGTCGGACAAGGACCGATTCTTCGCTCGCTTGTCAGTTATGAACTCCGCCCTGCTGCGGACTGCTCTCACGCCACTGGGCGGGAACTCGGTGCCATTGCGCTCCCGCAACGCTGTGGCGAGTTGGACGCGCGTAATCAGCCCCACTCTGGTCAATGATCTGCGCGTTGGCCTGGATCGCGTGTTTCTCTTCTCGAACATGCCGGAAGAGGCTGCCAGCCAGCCCAACTGGCCGCAGGCGTTTGGGTTGCGAAACCTGAACGAGATTGCCGAGTGCAATGGCTTGCCTGTTGTGGCACTCGCAGGCTACCTCAGTTACGGCGCCTCAGGAACGTGCATCAACACGGGGAATAACAACTACCATCTCATCGACAACTTGTCCTGGGTCCGTGGCAAACACACCGTCACGGCGGGGTTCGAACTGATCAATGTCCGCTTCAAGGAAACGAGCTCGCTC
>DASQEG010000018.1:0-3107 GCA_035633775.1 Bryobacteraceae bacterium | reverse complement strand
AGGACGTGATGCTCGGATCGTTAGCCCGCGCCGCGGCAACGGAAAGCAGAGGCAATCCGCCTGCAAAAACAACCGCGAGTGCAATGCCGAAGAACCCTCCGAGCCGGACATCGCCTTCGTTGCGGCTGTTCATGCCGAAGTCGGCACCGGCCGCCCCCGCCGTAGCAAAGAACCCGATGACGGCCTGCAGCAGCATGGTGAACGCCATCCAGGGCTGCGGGTCGACTGGACCGGTGTGCTTCGACAAGCCGTCCATCGTGGTAAAGAACACCAGCAGAACCATCAGCGCGGAGATGCCGTTCAGCCACAGGGAAACGCGTGCGACGTACTGGATGCCCTTGGCTCCGATCCACGCAATCGTGTAACCCCAGAGCGCCGCGAGGATCGGAAAGATCGCGCTCCCATGCTCCGCATTCATTCCGAGTCCGCTCAGGATGTACTTGGTGGCGAAGAACGTTCCCACGGCGAACCAGCCGATCTGCAATGCACCCATGAGCAGTCCAGGCATCAGATAGCCACCCGTAGTTCCGAACGTCGAGCTTCCGACCACGTACAACGGGTGACCGGTCTTCATCCCGAACATCGCAGGGGCGTAGTAGTACAGCGCGAAGCATAGAAGCCCCGCCACCGCGAGCGCCAGCATGCAAACCCCCAGGCTGGCCCGGTTGATCGATCCATCGGCCAGTGACTGGTAGAAAGCAACCCAGAGAAAGATGCCTGCATAGGTCGGAGCAGTGTTGATGTACCACGGCGCACGATTCGTCGGCGGATTCGGTTGGGCTTTCGCGAGGTATTCGGGGAGCATCGTGCCGTATGCTATCACCACATGGACCGAAACGCGATGCTGCGTGCAGCGACCGCCGGGCGCAGCTTCGATCTGATTGTGATTGGGGGCGGCGCGACAGGGCTCGGGATCGCTGTCGACGCGATTACGCGAGGATACTCGGTGCTGTTGCTCGAAGCACGTGACTTTGGATCGGGTACCTCCAGCCGCAGTACCAAGCTCGCACACGGGGGCGTTCGTTACCTTCGTAATGGCCAGATCGGGCTGGTACGTGAAGCCCTGCGGGAGCGCGGCCTTCTCAGGCGGAATGCTCCCGAACTGGTTCGCGACCTTTCCTTCATCGTGCCGCTGTACGCCCCGCTGGACTGGCCGATGTACGGTGCCGGCCTGTTCCTCTACGACAAGCTTGCGGGCAGGTATGCGTTTGGCCCTACCGAGTTCCTGAACCCAAGAGAGACGGTTCAGCGGTTGCCCGATGTCCGCCGCTCAGGACTGCGCGGCGGCATCCTCTACCACGACGGACAAGTTGATGATGCCCGCCTGATGGTACAGCTCGCCCGGACTGCCGTTGACCACGGCGCTGTGCTGTTGAACTACGCTCCGGCGGTGGATGTACAGCAGGGCAAGCGGGTGCGGTGGCGCGACGAGGAGTCCGGAGACGAGGCCATGGCGGAAGCGAAGGTCGTCATCAATGCCGCTGGGCCATTCAGCGACGAGGTGCGGCGACTTGCGGAGCCCGGGGCGGCGTGGACTGTAGCAACCAGTCGCGGCTCGCACATTGTCGTTGCCGGAGAGTTTCTGCGAGGCGGCAATGCGTTGATGGTTCCGCGGACGCCTGACCGTCGGGTCCTGTTTGCGATCCCGTGGTTCGGTCACACGCTGATCGGAACCACGGACACACCGGTGCCTTCTCCCCAGTTCGACCCGGAAGCCTCGGAAGAAGAAATCGGGTTCATGCTGAACACCGCGCGCACCTGCATGGAGAACGCCCCGTCACGCGCCGACGTGCTATCCAGCTTCGCCGGCATTCGGCCCCTGGTGGCACGCGCGGGTGCATCCAGCACCGCCGCGCTGTCGCGCGATCATACGATTCGCATCGAGCGATCAGGCATGCTGACGATTCTCGGCGGCAAGTGGACAACTTATCGCAGCATGGCTGAGGACTGCGTAAATCGTGCGGCTCGGCATGGCGGGCTGCCCGAATGCCCGTGCAGGACACGAGAACTGCCCCTTCGGCGGCTGGACCGCTACGAGCCCGGATTACCTCTGCATGCGTCCGTGCCGTGGACCGAAGCGGACGTGGAACATGCGGTTCGTCACGAGATGGCGCGAACAACGGACGACGTTCTCTCGCGGCGTACACGCATCCGGCTGCTCAACTCCGCCGTCGCTGAAGCAGTGAAGTCCCGAGTCGCACAACTGGTCGCGCAGTTCCGATGAGACAATCGCAACATGGAACTCACCGGTAAGCGCATCGCCATTCTTGTGGACAATCTGTATCAGGAGATGGAGATCTGGTATCCGCTCTTCCGGCTCAAGGAAGCCGGTGCAGATGTTGTAACCGTTGGAGCCGTCGCTGGCCAGACCTACACCAGCAAGCTCGGGTATCCCTGCAAGGCAGACAAAGCCTACACCGAAGTGAAAGCATCAGACTTCGACGGCGTCGTGGTTCCCGGAGGGTTTGCACCGGATCACATCCGCCGTCATCCGGAAGCCATTCAGCTGGTTCGCGACATCGACAAATCCGGAAAGTTGGTCGCGGCCATCTGCCATGGACCCTGGGTGCTCTGCTCATCGGGAAGTCTTAAGGGGCGTAAGGCTACATGCTTCTTCGCCATCAAAGACGACGTCATCAATGCAGGTGCCGCTTACGAAGACTCCGAAGTCGTTACCGACGGCGGGCTCGTCACCTCACGCAAGCCGGAAGACCTCCCGGCGTTTCTGCAGGCCTGCATCGCCGTGCTGAACCGGCAGGCAGCCAGCGCCTGAGCACGTCGCTGCCCGACCCGGATATTGGAAGCTCGTAATCTGCGATGAGCCCTTACGAACTTCTGATCACACTGCTCGTAGTGGCACTGCTCGTTGCGGTGATTGCAGCGCGATTATCTTTTCCGTACCCGATCGCGCTGCTCGCCGCCGGGATTGGTATCGCCGCTTTTCCGGGCACTCCAGATCTCCGCCTCGATCCAGGCCTGATCTTTTACATCCTCCTGCCGCCGATTCTGTTCGAGGCCGCATACTTTACGTCGTGGCGTGACTTCTGGATGTGGCGCAGGCCGATTCTACTGCTGTCCTTCGGACTGGTGCTTGCGACCAGTGCCGT
>DASQEG010000017.1:0-5485 GCA_035633775.1 Bryobacteraceae bacterium | reverse complement strand
AAACGGCGTGTGGATCGAAGTTGCGCCCGACGACTCCGTCGAGATCCGACTGCAGCCCGCTGCTCAGCTTGCGACGCTTCAGTGCTTCATTAAGCTGGACGCTCTCGACGCGGTATCGCGAGTTGACGTTATCGAGTTCTTCCGGAGTATTGGCGCTGAGCCCGGTGGCAATAAGTGCAAGAAGCGAGAAGCGAAACAGCAGCGGCATGACACGGAACTGGATGCAAGTACCGGGCCACGAGCTAACTCGCTGATTTACCGAAGGTTCGCATTAGCGGGCACTGTGCCCGCACATTCACGCCTGTGGCTGGCCCGCTGCCGTGGACCGCGCTACAACGGAATCTCTGGCCGACCGCAAGGCGTCGAGCGAAGGAATCATCACCAGACGGTGGCCGAGACTGATGAGTCCCTGCCGCGCGAGCGTGTTCAGCGTCGTAGATGTCGTTTCGCGTGTCGCGCCGACAAGGCTTGCAAGTTCGTTCTGCGAGATGTGAATCAGATTCACAGCTCCGGGTTCCTGACCCGCATTGAGGCGGGCGAGTTCGTCCAGATAGAAGATAAGGCGCGAACGCACATCGCTGTGGCACAGATGCTCGATCTTGCGTTCGAGCGAATCGAGGCGGCTTAGCGTGTGCTGCACGACGAGACGCCACATGTCCGGACGCCGGTCGCACACTTGATGAAACACGTCTACCGGAATGGCATAGGCGACGCCCGATTCCAGGACCCGTGCGGCGCAACTGAAAACTTCATCTCCAGTCAGTGCCTGCTCGCCGAACAGATCACCGGCAGGGACGACCGACAGAAGAATGTCGCGGTTGCCCTCGACGGCACGCTCAATCTTCACCAGACCGCTCTCAAGGAAGTAAACGTGGTTCGCAGGCGTGCCGGGCTCGTACACCGCTGTGGCACGGCGAGGCATAACAAGCTTCCGCACTCCTTCGTTCGGGAGCAAATCCTCCCGTATCGCGTTCGCTAAGGCAGTTACACGCAAGCTGTTACCCCTCTTCCGAAATGCGCTGACGAGGCTGTCGCAAACTCCCCGCGACGTCCGCCGCCGAGCGGAAGTCATCTGCTATACTCTGAGCTCCGGTATTATCGCGCAAAAAAGTAAGTTTGTCAATATACACATTCAGAGCGTGTTGAATGTGCGAGGAGTTCGTAGCCAGTATGTCACGCCACACCTCCCAGGAGCTCATCGCCAGTCTCGTCATATCCCGGACGCCACTGCCTGAAATAAAGAGCTTTTCCGCATCAGCAACTTGCGCTGCCAGCGCAGCACCCAACGCGGTAGACGCCAGTTGAGGAAGATGAGAAGTGAACGCCACCGTACGGTCGTGCTCATCCGCCTCAAGGTGTATGAGCGTGGCTCCACACCGTGATATCCACGACAGATACTCGGCGGCGCGTGGATGGGATCTGTCCGACTCGGAGCGCGAGCAAATGACCCAGGGCCGGCCTTCGAACAGGTCCGCGGCAGCAGAGCTGACACCGCTGGTCTCTTTACCTGCCATGGGATGACCGCCGAGGAAGAGGGGGATCTCGCGAGCGGCTGAAATGATCGCAGCTTTCGTACTCCCCGCATCCGTGATGAGGCAGTCAGGCCGTGCCATGGGAGCGAGCCGGCGGAGGGTCTCGATGATCACCCCAACAGGCTGGGCGAGAAACAGCACATCGGATTCCGCGGCTGCCTGCTCCAGCGTGGTGGCGGCATCAACCGCTCCAAGTGCAACAGCGGCCTCAATGGTTTCCGGCCGGCTAATCCCTGTGATCGTGCCGTGGAACCCGGCCCGACGCAGCGCAAGACCGAAGGAGCCCCCGATCAGGCCTACGCCTGCGATGGCTACCGATCGCATCCGCTAAAGCGTGCGGCCCACGGCGCCGGCAATGGCGCGGCACTGGCTCATGAGTTCCTCGAACTGGTCGGGGCGAAGCGTCTGTGCGCCATCGCTCATGGCCTTGTCCGGGTCGTAGTGCACCTCAACGATGAGCCCGTCTGCGCCGGCAGCCACAGCGGCACGAGCCATGGGTAGCACCTGATCGCGCCTTCCGGTTCCGTGCGACGGATCGGCCACGATCGGCAGATGCGAAAGCTTTTTCACGACCGGAATCGCCGAGATGTCCATGGTGTTGCGGGTGTACGTCTCGAACGTACGGATTCCCCGCTCACACAGGATCACGTCGTAGTTGCCACCCGCCATCACGTATTCGGCCGAGAGGAGCCATTCCTCGATGGTCGCAGCAATGCCGCGCTTCAGCAGTACGGGCTTTCGAACTCGTGCGAGTTCCTTCAGCAGGTTGAAGTTCTGCATGTTGCGCGCGCCTACCTGGAAGATGTCGACCCATCGCTCCATCAGCGGAATCTGAGTCTGATCCATGACCTCGCTGACAACCAGCAATTTGTTGTCATCAGCAGCTTGACGGAGCAGCCTCAACCCCTCCTCGCCCATGCCCTGGAAGCTATACGGCGAGGAACGAGGCTTGAAGGCGCCGCCCCGAATGATACGCGCGCCGGCGGCGGCGACGATTGCTGCCACCCGGGAAATGCTGGCTTCGTTCTCAACGCTGCAGGGGCCGGCCATCGCAACCAGGCGTTCGCCACCGATCTCAACATCTCCAACCCGGATGACGGTTCCTCCGGGGCGGAATGTCCGGCTGGCGAGTTTGAACGGCGAGGAGACACGGCGTGCTTCACGAACACCGTCCAGCACCTCGAACTCGGCGGGATCGATGTTGTCTTCCGGGCCCACTCCGCCCAGAACGGTATGCAGCACACCAGTGGACCGGTGAATGGTGAATTCACGTGCGATCATTCGGTCGATGACCGCCTGAATCTGCTCCTCCGTCGCGCCTTCATCCATGACCACAAACATTACTTCATCCTCGCCTTTTGCAGCGTGCGCATCTCGTCGATAATCCGTTCAAAAATCCGCCGCACTGCCTCAGGAGTCAGAGGCCCCGGGTTGTGCTCGAGAACGTTGCGATAGACCTCGTCTTCACGCTTCGGCTCGTACACCGGAAGCGACGATGCACTCTTGATCACACCGATCTGTTCCACCTCAATGGTTCGCCGATTGAGCAGCGCCAGCAGTTCCAGGTCGATGCGATCGATCTCGGCCCGATGTACCGCGAGTTGCTCCTGAGCCTGCTGCGGTTTCGTCACGGGGTAGCCCTCCGCGCAAGGCCGCCCGAAAGACCCCGAAGAAACTGCTCGAGGCGGTGCTCGAGGTCCGGTACGTTACCGGCAGTTTCAATCTCGCGCACGATGGCACTTCCGACCACCACGCCATCAGCAATCGCTCCGACCTCGGCAACCTGAGCGGCTGTCGAGATTCCAAAGCCTACGGCCAGTGGCAAATCCGTCACCGCACGAGTGCGCGCCACGAGGTCGGAAGCCTGAGAACTAACCCTCTGCTGCTCGCCAGTGACGCCGGTGCGCGACACCAGATACACGAAGCCGGACGAGTACTCCGCGACGAGCTTCAGGCGCCTCTCGGTGCTGGTGGGTGCGACCAGAAAGACGGTATCCATCCCGGCACCGCGGCAGGCCTGGACGTACTCCTTCGCTTCTTCCACGCTCAAATCGGTGAGGAGGCAGCCATCAATCCCCGCGGAGGCAGCGTCGCTGGCGAGCCTTTCAAAACCGTACCGGATCGTCGGATTCAGGTACGTAAACAGCAGCAGCGGAATCTCCGAGCGTTGCCGGACCTGACGCGCAATCTCCAGCACAGCTCGCATGCTGGTGCCGGCGCGCAAGGCTCTGTCCGAGGCCCGCTGAATCACAGGGCCGTCGGCGATCGGGTCTGAAAACGGCACGCCGAGTTCGATCAGATCCGCGCCTCCGCGTTCCATCGCAAACACCATCTCTGCGGTGCGGGAGGGCTCGGGATCACCAGCTGTAAGATACGCAATCAAAGCCGGCCGTGACTCCGACTTCGTGCGGGCAAACATGTCGGCGATACGGCTCACGGCTTGTCGTCCAGTTCCGGAAAGTTCTCGCGGTAGATGTCCGTGTCCTTGTCGCCTCGACCCGAGAGATTCACCAGCAGGATTTGCCCCGGCGCCTGCGGGGCGACACGAATCGCCTCAGCAACGGCATGTGAACTCTCGAGGGCCGGCAGGATTCCCTCCGTCCGCGCGAGCGTTCTTGCTGCGTCGAGGGCCTCACGATCGGTTACGGAGCAGTACTCGGCCCGTCGCTGATCATGCAGGAGCGCGTGCTCCGGACCTACGGAGGCATAGTCGAGCCCTGCCGAAACGGAGTGCGTGAGGGCAACCTGCCCGTCTTCGTCCTGCAGCAGATAGCTGTAGCAGCCGTGAAGCACGCCTGGTGTCATCGTGGTGAAACGCGCGGCATGTTCGCCCAGGCCTGCACCGCGCCCGCCTGCCTCAACACCGATCAGCCGCACGGAGGCATCCCCGAGGAAGCGGTGGAAGATACCGATTGCATTGGAGCCACCACCAACGCAGGCCAGCACTGCGTCCGGCAGCCGGCCTTCAGCCTGGAGAATCTGCGCTCTGGCTTCTTCGCCGATGACGCGGTGGAAATCGCGGACCATGGCTGGATACGGGTGAGCACCCAGTGCTGAACCAAGCAGATAGTACGTGGTGCCCACGTTGGTGACCCAGTCGCGCATGGCCTCGCTGATAGCATCCTTGAGAGTGCGGCTGCCTGCGTCGACTCCGGTCACTGTGGCGCCCAGCATACGCATGCGGAACACATTGAGCCGCTGCCTGCGCATATCTTCGACGCCCATGTAAACGATGCACTCGAGGCCGAGCAGTGCACACGCGGTAGCGGTAGCAACTCCGTGCTGACCCGCGCCCGTTTCCGCGATGATCCGCCGCTTGCCCATGCGTTGCGCCAGCAGAGCCTGGCCTAGTGCGTTATTGATCTTGTGGGCTCCGGTGTGCAGCAGGTCCTCGCGTTTTAGCCAGATGCGAGCCCCTCCGAGCTGTTGTGAAAGCCGTCGCGCAAAATAGAGCGGCGTCGGTCGTCCGGCGTACGTCGTCAGAAGAAGCTTTAGCTCGCTCTGGAAGTCCGGATCGGCTACAGCCTGCAGATAGGCCTGCTCGAGTTCTTCGAGCGGGGCCATCAAAACTTCGGGGACGAAACGTCCTCCGTACGGACCGAAATGTCCCTGGGCGTCCGGCTGAGAAACGTTCATAGTGATGATGATGAAGATGCCATCCGCGCGGCTCGGATGAACTGCGCCATTCTGCTGTGATCTTTGATGCCCGGTTCGGTTTCCACGCCGGAACACGTGTCCACACCGGCTGGACGCAGCTCACGGATGGCCGCGGCGACGTTGTCGGCATGCAGGCCGCCCGCGACCAGAAACCGCTTCGATATGTGCTTCACGGCGGACCAGCGGAACGCGGTTCCGGTGCCGGGTGCGGGTCCGTCGAGCAGCATCATTTCTGCGTCGGGGTCTTCGGCGATCGGCCTGTCCTCGCGCACCCGGATCGCCTTCCAGGCACGCAG
>DASQEG010000016.1:0-2896 GCA_035633775.1 Bryobacteraceae bacterium | reverse complement strand
GTCGCGACCGAACCTGCCTGCGAGCTCATCGAAGTAATCGCGCAGCCGATCCTTCCGCTTGCCCAGTACGATACTCAGCGCCCGGTCGTCCTGCCGGGTGGCCGGAATCTGGGCAGCTGACTCGGTCAGCACCTGGCGGATAAGATCCGGAAGCGACTCCGCTACCTGGTACAGGCTCTTCTGCCCGGCGCGACGCAGTTCTACCAGATCCGCCTGTTTCATCTGCGCCAAAGCCATGGAAATCCGGCTCTGGCCGAGGCCCAAGATCTCCTGAAGCTCGGCGACGCTAAGCTCCTCCTGCGCAAGCAGCCGCAGCATGCGGAGCCGGTTCTCGTCTCCCAACAGCCGCAGCGCTTTGAGCAAGCTCCCCTTCACAGTTCAAGTCTATCAAAAAATCACGATGGATTGATGCCTATGGTATCCTGTCTGAACAGGAGCTGATCCGAATGAGCACGCTTGCTATTCCCGCGACCGAGTATAAGGTTGCCGATATCTCGCTGGCCGAATGGGGCCGCAAAGAAATCTCCATCGCCGAGCACGAGATGCCCGGCCTGATGGCCATCCGGCGCAAGTACGCCAAAGAGAAGCCGCTTGCCGGAGTCCGCATCACCGGATCTCTGCACATGACGATCCAGACGGCGGTGCTGATCGAGACTCTGGCCGATCTGGGCGCCACCGTGCGCTGGGCAAGCTGCAACATCTTTTCGACCCAGGACCATGCTGCGGCGGCCATTGCGCAGTCCGGCGTTCCCGTTTTTGCCTGGAAAGGCGAAACGCTGGAAGAGTACTGGTGGTGCACCTACCAGGCGCTCAGCCATGCTGATGGCAAGGGACCGGAACTGGTGGTCGATGATGGCGGCGACGTTACGCTCCTGATTCACAAGGGCTACGAGTTGGAAGAGGGATCGGACTGGGTCAACACGCCTTCGGAGAGCCATGAAGAGCAGGTGATCAAAGACCTGCTGAAGAAGGTTCACGCGGAGAATCCGCGCCGCTGGCATGAAGCGGCTGCTGAGTGGCGGGGTGTGTCGGAGGAGACCACGACTGGCGTTCACCGCCTGTACAAGATGCAGCAGGAAGGCAAGCTGCTGGTCCCCGCGATCAACGTCAACGACTCGGTGACGAAGTCAAAGTTCGACAACCTGTACGGATGCCGCGAGTCGCTCGCCGATGGCATCAAGCGCGCGACCGACGTTATGCTCGCGGGCAAGGTCGCTGTCATTTGCGGCTATGGTGACGTTGGCAAGGGCTCAGCGCATTCGCTCCGCGGCATGGGCGCACGCGTGATCGTGACCGAGATCGATCCGATCAACGCCCTGCAGGCTGCCATGGAAGGTTTCCAGGTCACCACGATCGAGGAAACTCTCGGCCTCGGCGACATCTACGTCACCTGCACAGGAAACGTGGACATCATCACGCTCGACCACATGAGGCAGATGAAGGATCAGGCCATCGTTTGCAACATCGGTCACTTCGACAACGAGATTCAGGTTGATCGCCTGAACGAGTCGGGCGCGAAGCGGACCAACATCAAGCCTCAGGTCGACATGTACACGTTCGAGGACGGCCGCAGCATGTTCCTGCTCGCCGAGGGTCGGCTCGTGAACCTCGGGTGCGCAACCGGCCACCCGAGCTTCGTCATGTCCAACAGCTTCGCCAACCAGACTCTGGCTCAGCTGGATCTCTGGAAGAACAAGGACAACTATAAGGTAGGCGTTTACACTCTGCCGAAGAAGCTGGACGAGGAAGTGGCACGCCTGCACCTGGAAAAGATCGGTGCAAAGCTGACCACCTTGTCACCCCGGCAGGCGGACTACATCGGTGTCGCGGTCGAAGGGCCGTACAAGCCCGAACACTACCGCTACTAATTACGCGTTTCGCACACCGGGCCGGTCGTCGCTTCCTGCGGCGCCCGGCCCTTTTTGCGTTGGGCTCACTGAACCCGCAAGGCGTCAAGGGGATTCAGCCGCGAGGCTCTTCGCGCCGGAACATATCCGGCCAAAGCAGCAACGACTGTCAGAATGATGAGCACAGCGCCGAACGTGGTGCGATCGGAGGAAGAAACCCCGAATAGATGGGCCTGGATCAAACGCGCGGTCATCCAGGAAGCTGGCACTCCAATCAGCAGGCCGAGAGCCGCCAGTTCCATCGTCTGCCTGAGAATGCTCGCCTGTAAGTGACGAGCGGAAGCGCCCAGGGCCATACGAACGCCGATCTCCTGAGTCCTCTGCCCTACCGAGTACGACATGACTCCATAGATTCCGAGGGAGGCGAGGATCAGGCCGAAGGCGGCGAACGCTCCTACCAGCCAGAACACAAACCGCCGCGGGAAAACGGAGCGATCGACTAACTGCTGCATAGTGCGGAACTCGGTTGCCGGCAGGTTCGGATCTACGCGCCTAAGCGCTTCCCGCACAGCCGGTGCGAGCCGTGTGACCGGTATGGCTCCTCGTATGACGAGATCTACCACCTGGGAGTCGCCGACGTGCCGGATCGGCATGTACATCTCCAGTTCAGAACCTCGCTCCAGCCCAAAGTACCTGACGCCGCCCACAACACCCACGACGCGGCGTGGTTTGTTATTGGTGGTGAGGGTACGACCGAGCGGATCTCTTCCCGGCCAGAAGCTGCGAGCAAGCGCTTCGTTCACGATAACCACTGCGTCGCTTGAGGCATGGTCCTCGAGAGAAAAGACCCGACCTGCGCGGAGCGGAATCTGCATGGTCTCGAAGTAGCTGTCATCGACCAGTCGTACGAGCGGGGTCTTGCGTTCGTGTTCGGAGCCTTCCTCTCCGCTGGGAGTTGCGTCCCACGTGCGCCAGCCAAAGTTATCACCTAAGGGCAACGCATCAGTCAGTGCAGCGGCCCGCACTCCGGGAATATCGCGTGCGCTCCG
>DASQEG010000015.1:0-2520 GCA_035633775.1 Bryobacteraceae bacterium | reverse complement strand
CTCAAATAGTTCGGCCCGGTCAATCGGCTTTGAAACGTAGTCGTCCATGCCGGCGTGAACGCAACGTTCACGATCGCCCGCCATTGCATGGGCGGTGAGCGCGATAGCCGGGAGGTAGTCACCGTTGGTCTCCGCTTCCATTTGCCGGATTGCCTTACTGACCTCCAACCCGCTCAGTTCCGGCATTTGCACGTCCAGAATGGCCAGGTCGTACTTGCCGGGCCCATACTTCCCCAGAGCATCACGACCGTCGACGGCGACCGTCACTTCATGACCCTGCCCGTCAAGGAGCTTTGTGAGCACTTTACGGTTCACACCGTTGTCCTCGGCCACCAGAATGCGAAGGGAGGGCTCTGGCTCAACGAGAGGCGAACTGAGAAGTTCTACGGTGGTGTCGTTCAGTCGCGGCTCTGCGGGCGAGTCCGAATCCGACGCCACAACTTCTACCGGCACAATGACCGTGAAGGCAGTTCCCCTGTTATGCGCCGTGTTTACCGTGATCGAGCCGGACATCATGCGCGCAAGCTGCGTGCTGATCGCCAGGCCCAGTCCCGTTCCGCCGTACTTCCGTGTGATCGACCCGTCAGCTTGCCGGAAGGGGTCGAAGATGCACTTGACCTGTTCATCCGTCATGCCAATACCCGTGTCATCGACCCGAAATCGCAGGCTGCAGCGGTTGCCGACGCGCTCAGCTACGTCTACAGAAACGCAGACGTGCCCCGCGTGGGTAAACTTGACGGCATTTCCCATCAGGTTAATGAGTATCTGGCGCAAACGCATGCCGTCTCCGATGACCACGTCAGGTACATCGGACGACTGTGAATGAAGCAGTTCCAGCCCCTTGCACCGTGCCGAAACGGAGAGCAGCCCCAGGGCGCCTTCGACGATCTGGGACACGCGAAATTCATGATCGTGGATTTCGAGCCGCCCTGCTTCAATCTTCGAGAAGTCGAGGATATCGTTGATGACGCACAGCAGCGAATCGGCAGACGAGCGTGCCGTCTGAAGGAACTCGCGCTGTTCTGAAGTGAGGTTCGTATCGAGCGTAAGTTCCACCATTCCGATAACACCGTTCATGGGCGTGCGGATCTCGTGGCTCATGTTGGCTACGAACTGCGATTTCAGCTGGTTCGCACGTTCCGCGGCGGTTTTGGCCTCGGTAAGTTGCTCGACAAGCCGCGCGCGATCGCGATAATGCCGAACGGCTCGCAGGACCAGCAGGCCGATAATGGTGGCGCTCAGGCCAATGATGAACAGGAAGGCCGGCTCGCGATACCACGCCAGTCGGACATTGAAGTCGAACGTGCTGGGGCTCTGGTCGATGTTGCCGCTGCGGTCAAGCGAACGCACGTGCACAGTGTGCGGCCCGCCAGGCAGCCGCGACAGGACCGCGTACGACCGTTCGGAGAACGGTGACCAGCTACCGTCGTCCACGCGGTAGCTGAAAAGCAGCCGCGAGGTCGGAGTGTATTTCCAACGGTCGATGCCCGAGAACACGAGCCGGAAACTTCCGTCGGGCGAGCCCTCCCGCAGATTGCTTTCCTCTGACACCTGCGTGCGTGGAGCCGAGCTGTCGGCTGTTGGATCGAGCAGACTGAGGCCGGCAGTGGTGCCCGCCCAAACTCTGCCCTTCGAGTCTTCGAGAACAGCCAGTGCCGAGCTCGCCGGGAGTTGGTCGTCAGAAGAGTTCGGTACCCAGACACCTCGCTGATAGCGGTCGATGCCCAGCCCGGAAGCGAACCAGATCGTGCCGGAACGGCCGACCGAAATCGAACGGACACGGTCCAGCGAACGGCCAAGATGGGACCATTTATGACCGTCATAGATGAACGCTCCGCTGCGGCCGCCAAGGCATAAACGGCCGTCGGGCATTTCGACGATCGCAAAACCTGAATTGTCGCCCAATGAGGGATTTGGGGGGAGGGCAACATACCGGCCGTGTCTGTATACGCCAACGCCAGTCGCAGCGCCAATCCAAATGTCGCCGGCCGAGCTGCTCCTCATGGCTTTAAAACCCTTCATATCGAGTGCGCCGAGCGTGGCGACCGTACGGAAGTGCTCGCCATCAAACTCCTGAACGCGATATGTCCGGCCATCGGCTGCACGCATAAGGATCCTCGGGTTGCGCCCGGGGCGATGTTCAACCACGAATGAGCGGCCGTTGTCGGGAACCGTAACCTTGCCAAACAGGCGGGTTTGGGGATCAAAGAGGAGCAAAGTTGGCTCGTCAATGGTTCGCAGAACTATCCGGCCGTCGGGCAGTGCCGCCATCGACTGTGTCACGCTCTGCTCTGATCGCGCAGGCTCCGGCAGGTTGAACTCTTCGACAGATCCTGTTTGCGACACTACTCCAAGGCTTCGATCCTTGAAGAACCAGATGCTGCCTTTTGAGTCTTCGAGTATGTGGTTAACGACGTGGCGGCTCTCGGTCCCGACGGCAACATCAGCCCAGACGCGACGCATGTAACGAGACAAGCCCTGAGACGTGGCAACCCAGAAGGATCCATCCGGGTCCATCTG
>DASQEG010000014.1:0-6130 GCA_035633775.1 Bryobacteraceae bacterium | reverse complement strand
ATGAACATGCCGCCGGACAACGAACCCGCAGCACGTTCAACGCAGCTTCGGATCTTTCCGGTACCGGTGATGCATTCAGGACCGCGTACCAGGGCGGGAATGGGAACGCGGATAGAAACCGGACGGATCCTGCTTTCCAGTAAGTCGAGCAACAAGCGTGCAGCACGTTCGCCGGTCTGAAAAAAGTCCGTGTGCGGATTTGTGTGATAGACGGCGACCACTGACGCGTGTTGAAGGATGCGGTCGGTCAGGACGCCGTGCAGGTCCAGCGAAACCGAGATGGGTAGCGCATCGCCCACAATCTTGCGCGTCTCTTCAAGCAGGCACCCTTCGCAGTCTTCTACATCTTCGCTGGCCAGCGCTCCGTGCAGGGCGAAGTAGATGCCGTCCACGGGAAGCGCGGCACGCACTGCGTCCAGGAACTCCGAGCGGATCCGAGCGAAGCCCCGGCGGGAGAGCGTACCGGCCGATGTGATGCCGCGCGCGCTATAGCCCCCAACGAGATCAACGTTAGGTGTGCTTTCGAAGACGCGGAGCGCGCCTCCGACTTCGGTTCGCACGGACCGGTGGTAGCTCAGAGCATCATCGCCAAAGTCGACGAGGAAGTCATCGTACTCGGATTGAACCGGATTGAATGACGAGATCTCCTGCTTGCACTCGCTTACCAGGATTCGGGCCATGCCACGCGCCTAGTGGACTGCCGAAATCTGCTCCGCGGGTTCCTTGTAGGTGCCGAACTTTTTCGCGATTGCAATCAGGTCCGGGTAGAACTGAACGAATGTTGAATCGACCGCGCCGTTCGGAGCATGGCATTTCTCACACCCATTGCCTGCAGCGATAGCTTTGACGCTCTTGACCGGTCCCTCCGGTCGCGGGCTCAGGTCAAAGAACGCCCAACCCGTCGAAAATCGCTTTGAATCCTTTACGTGAGCTTCGATGGCAGCAACCTGGCCCTGGTAGTGCCCGTGCTTATTGATGGAGCCTTTGGATTCTGATTCGCGGATCTCCAGAATCATCACGGTCCCGTCTGGCCATGCACCTGTACGGGTAAAGTGCCGGTACGCTGACGGATTCACATAAACATTGTCGAACCGCGGGCGAGTGCCGGCCGCTGGAGCATTTGGACCATAGGTCATGCCGAGCCCCGATGAGAGGAAAACCCATTCACGGTAGTTTGCGGGATACTTGAGGTCGCCGGCGGAAGTGAACTCCGCCGAGTCGCCGCCCTGCAGACACACTACCGCGACCGCCATCAGAGCTGCCAGCTTCGTCATTCAGACAGGTTACCCCACTGCCGGCACGTTGTACGCTGGTTAAACCCTTAGGTCGGGCTCAATGCCTATGCGGTTACTCTCCTGTGTTGCACTTACCGCCGCTCTCGTCGCTCAGCAGAGCGGAACCCCCTCGCCCACGAAGCCAAAGCCGGTCTTCTGGTCGTTGCGTCCGCCGCTGCGGGGAACTCCTCCGGATGGTGCGGCACATCCCATCGACGCCTTCGTTCGGGCGAAGCTGGCAGCGAAGGGCCTGACGCAGGCACCCCGAGCAAGCCATCGCGCACTCATCCGCCGCCTTTCATTCGACCTTACGGGTTTGCCGCCCTCCGATGATCTTTACGAGCTAACGTACGAGGCAGCAGCCGAACGCCTGCTGGCCTCCCGCCACTATGGCGAACGCTGGGGTCGCTACTGGCTCGATGTGGTCCGGTTCGGTGAGACCGACGGAGGTGAGCATAACTTCGAACGTCCGCACGCATGGCGCTATCGCGATTACGTGATTCGTTCGTTCAACGAAGATAAGCCGTACAACCACTTCATCCGCGAGCAGATCGCAGGGGATCTGCTCGAGCCGTCGAACCCTGATCTGGTAGCCGCAACAGGCTTCCTTGTGGCAGGGCCATGGGACCAGGTAAGCGCGGAGCTGAACAAGGATAAGGTCATGGCCGCTACTGCCCGAATGGATGAGCTGGATGACATGGTCACAACCACGTTTCACTCGTTCCAGGCCATGACCGTAAACTGCGCGCGCTGCCATGACCATAAGTTCGATCCCATCCCGTCGCGCGATTACTACCGCCTGACGGCTGTCTTCCGCGGCGTAGGATTCGGTAATCGCAAGGTAGCCACGCCTGAAGCCGACGGTCATTACCAGCGGCAGGTCAAGCCGGTCCGTGAGGCACTCGAGCGCGTAAAGCAGGAGCTGTCAGAGATTGACGATCCAGTCCGCACGCCGCTGCTGCGAACCCGCTACATGGAGTTTCACCAGGCACGCCGGTCAGACCCGCGACGCATTCCGCTGAACCCCGTGTGGAATGTGAATCGCTTCACGCCAGCGGCAGCAAAGCACTGGCGGATGGTCATCACGAGCCATCCGGGAAAACAGCCGCACGTCACTAATCTGCAGCTGATGCCAAACGGGCCGCGGGTCGACCAATGGAAGGGCGAAGCAAAAGCGACGGACGAGGCACCCGCGGTCCTGCCGCTCGGCACCACCGAGACTCCGGTCACCGAACTCACCTGGTCTGGAGCAGTCAGCGTCTACCGCCTGGAGGCCTCTGATGATGGCCAAAACTGGCGTACGATCTGTTCGTCGCTCGATCATGTTGGCCGCATCGAGTTCGACCTTCCTGAAGTGCAAGAGCACGAGTTGGCCGGGCGCTTCTCAACCCAGGTGCAGGCGAAGCGAACTGAGCTGATTCGGAGGCGCGGCGAACTCGAGAAGCAGCTGGCGGGCATTCCTGGACCGGCAACAGTGTACGCGGCCAGGCCGAAACCCACGATGGAGCCGGCCTTCCTGCTCGAGCGTGGGAGCGTCACACGCCCAAAGGACGAGGTGACGCCCGGAGCGCTGAGTGCAGTAGCACATCTGAGTGCGTCCGACTTCGGCTTGAGCACCGGTTCACCGGATAAGGACAGACGTCTCGCTCTGGCTGAATGGATCGCAAGTCCCAGCAATCCGCTGACCGCCCGGGTAATGGTGAACCGGATCTGGCAGGGGCACTTTGGCCAGGGCATCGTCAATACACCGAGCGATTTCGGGTTGATGGGTGATCGGCCTTCTCACCCTGAGCTTCTCGATTGGCTGGCCGCTTCGTTCGTTGAGAATGGCTGGAGCACCAAGTGGCTGCACCGCCTGATCCTGTCATCGGAGACGTATCAGCAGTCCGACCGCTTTGACGAGAAGGGACACGCCGCAGACGGCTCGAACCGTCTGCTGTGGCAAATGCCGCTGCGCCGAATGGATGCCGAAACGATCCGCGATTCCATTCTGTTCGTCAGCGGAAAGCTCGATCTCACCCATGCCGGAGGTCCCGGATTCGTGCTGCAGAAGAAGGCCGATCGCGGCGCATTCATCTACAAGGCGGTCGACAATGATGGTCCCGAGGTATGGAAGCGCGCCGTCTACCGGTTCGTCGTACGAGGTGGTGAACGAATCATGCTCGACAGCTTCGATTGTCCCGATCCCGCCGTTGCCACACCGCAGAGGAGCGTTTCGAATACCCCTGTCCAGGCACTCACGATGCTAAACAATGATTTCGTGATCAGGCAGGCGGGTTTTCTTGCTGATCGTTTAGCACGTGAGGTGGGAAGCGAGCCGGCCCTGCTGGTCAGTCGGGCGTATCAGGTGCTGTTTGGACGCGACCCTAAGGAACGCGAGCTCGGAATCGGCTTACGTTTCCTGAAATCCCAATCAATGACGGCGTACTGCCGGGTGTTGCTGAACTCCAACGAGTTTGTGTATGTCCCATAAGCGAGCGGAGAAGGTGTCCCGGCGGCAGATGCTGTGGGATGCCGGCGGCGGCCTGGCCGGCATCGCTCTCGCACAGCTGCTCGCACGCGAGGCGTCTGCGGCTACACATCACCCTGGCAAAGCGAAGAAGATCATCATGATCTACCATCCAGGCGGCCTCAGCTCAGTGGACACGTTCGATTACAAGCCGGAGCTTGAGAAGCATCACGGGAAAGCAACGGAGGGTGCAAACACGATCACTCCCTTCAATGGCAAGAAGGGCACGCTGATGAAGTCGCCCTGGACCTTCAGCCAGAGGGGTGAGTCCGGCAAATGGGTCAGCGACCTTGTTCCACATCTTGCCGGCTGGGTAGACGACGTTGCATTCATTCACTCCATGGTGTCGCGCAGCAATGCACATGGACCCGCCATCTTCCAGATGTCGACGGGATTTATCTTCCAGGGCTTCCCTTCCGTCGGTTCGTGGATCAGCTATGGGCTAGGCTCAGAAAATGCCAATCTCCCCTCGTTCGTGGTCCTGCCAGACCGTCGCGGTTTGCCACCGTGTGGCGTTGCCAACTGGGGAAACGGGTTTCTCCCCGCCGCTCATCAGGGCGTCATCTTCGGCGACCAGAAGGCGCCCATCGCAGATCTGCAACCGCCTGCCTCGGTGAGCACCGCGCAGCAGGCCGCCAGCTACGATCTGCTGTCACAACTCAATGAAGAGCATCTGAAGGAACATCCGGGCGAAGATGCTCTTGTCGCCCGCATCAAGAGCTACGAACTGGCGGCACGAATGCAGGTAAGCGCGCCGGAGGTGACCGACATCAGCGGCGAGAGCGATGCCACGCGCGAGATGTACGGGCTGAATGATCCTGTCACGCGTGACTACGGGTACAACTGTCTGCTAGCCCGAAGGTTGGTCGAGAAGGGTGTCCGGTGCATTCAGATGTACAACGGCGGCCACTTCGGCGAACCGCGGGTCAACTGGGATGCACATGAGGATTTGCGTGCCAATCACAGCAAGAACGCTCGTATTCTGGACAAACCTACCGCCGCTCTACTGAAGGACCTGAAGCAGCGCGGATTGCTCGAAGACACGCTCGTAGTCTTCACAACCGAGTTCGGACGTTTGCCGATCAGCGAGGGCCTGGGTGAGGGAGGACGCGATCACAATCCGGAAGGATTCACGGCGTTCTTCGCCGGGGCAGGTGTTAAGAAAGGCTATTCCTTCGGAGCCACGGACGAACTGGGCTATAAGGCCGTCGAGAATCCCGTTACGGTCTACGACTTTCACGCCACAATCCTGCATCTGCTCGGCCTCGATCACACGAGGCTTACGTGGTATCACAACGGGCTCCGGCGGAGACTGACCGATGTCCACGGGCACGTACTGAAAGATCTGTTGGTATAGCCGGGGACCGGTCCAGCAATGGCGCCTTGACGATCCTCAGCCGCCGAGGTAGCGCTCGATCGGCGGGTTGAGGAACTGTCGAATCTCGGGCTTGTCGAGATCCGCCAGAGTGATCAGCCGGGCACCGGAGTCAATACTCGAAGGAACGGTCCGACCGTCCAGATGCTCAAGCATCACGCGTGCTGATTCAGAGCCCATCCTGAAAGGGTTCTGCACCACGATGGAATCTACAACTCCGCTCTTCATGTCGTTAATAAGCTGCGGTGTCGTATCGAAAGCAACCAGTTTCAACCTGGCTGCACGGTTCTTGACGGCTTGCGCAGCACCTGTAGAGCTGCCCTCATTATCCGCAAATATCCCGGCGAGATCAGGGTGCGCGCTCATGATGTTCTCGGTGATGTTCATCGCTACAGCGCGGTCAGAGTTGCTGTAGCGCAGGTCCACCATTTGCATACCGGGGAACTTCCGCAGTTCCTCCTGAAACCCGTCCTCGCGCTCCATGGTCGCCGCGCTTCCAATCGTGAACCCCACGATTGCGACCTTGCCGCGACCGCCCAGGATCTCCGCCATACGGCGAGCGGCCATGCGTCCGCCTTCGCGGTTGTCCGTAGCAACGTAGGAGACGATGCGCGGCGTGTCAATCGCCGAATCGAAGATGACAACGGGGATGCTGCTGGATGCTGCGCGTTCCACAAGCGCAACCAGCGCCTTACGGTCCACCGGGGCAAGAATGATGCCGCTGACGCGACGATTCAGCATCGATTCCACAATCTGCATCTGACGTGTGGAATCGGTCTCGAGTGCAGGCGCGTTCCACTCGAGCGTCAGGCCTTTGCCGTCGATTGCGCTCAACGCGCCTGCGTGTACGGTTTTCCAGAAGCTGTTGCTGGTGCCCTTGGGCACCATGCCGATGACCGTACCTCGAGATCGCCGGCAGCCGGCCAGAACAGCAGAACCCAGCAGGGTTCGACGTGTCAGCATCGCCCACAT
>DASQEG010000013.1:0-4042 GCA_035633775.1 Bryobacteraceae bacterium | reverse complement strand
TCGCAGCCGACGAAGACTATGAAATCGGCGGAGTGAGCGTGGAGCTTCGGTCACCTGAACGGAGACCGCTTGCCGCGGCCGAGTTGCCGTTTGCAAAGCCGGCCTGCAGCATGGAGCTCGCCGAGTTCGATTTCGTGCCTGCGGGCGACGGGTGCACGGCGGAAGGATTACCCGATGTCTCGGGGAAGATCGCCGTCTTCGATGCCGGGGGATGTTCAGACTACGAAAAAGCGCTGTCCGCTCAACTCGGTGGTGCCGCAGGTTTCCTCGTGCCGCGCACGTCGGGCGCGAAGCAGACGACAGGCGACACCCCGATCACGATCAGGGGTGCCACCGTCGCACTTGAGGATGTCGTTCGAATCCGGAACAGCCGCGAAACTGTGCGCGGGCAGATGGGCCCGGCACCCGACGATACGTGGGGCTACGTTCGCATTCTCGAGATGACCGACCTTGCCGCGCCCAGGCAGATCGGAAGATTTGCAACCGAGAATACCCGACGCTGCCCGGCAAAGGACAACGGTTGGTACTCGGTGCACAACCCGGTGGTGGTCGACAATATCGCCTATTTCTCCTGGTACTCCGATGGCGTGCGCGCGGTCGACATTAGCGATCCCGCGAAGCCGGTGGAGATCGGATCCTTCGTCATCAGTCAGCACGAGCACGGCAAACAGGCGAGCCGCGGGCGGCGCTTCCATGTCGGCGAGAACGACGAGCCTGCAACCTTCGTCTGGGGAGTATTCGTCGAGAACGGTCTGATCTACCTGAGCGACGAGATGACAGGATTATGGATAGTAGGGCTGAAGCCGCCTTCCAGTGAAGAGACACGGGTGGCCCAGAACTGACTGTCGGTCCAGCGGTGCTCCTCTGCGTAGACCCTTGCACACGCATGGCGGTACGCTTCGAAAGCTGCGGTAATGTCCGAGCCGTATCGGATGATTGCTCCTGCGTCTCCGGCAAAGTGCCTTAGTAGCGCTGTCGCTGCCTCCATCCCGGAGTTCAGGGCTGCCGAGATGCCCATCGAGGAGAGCGGGTCGTGTGAGGCCGCTGCATCACCAACGGCGATCCAGCCCTCACCCCAGGGCCGCTCCAGCCGGGAACTGTTCGCCGCCATCACAACCGGCGCTTTCATAAACGAATACCCGGCCAGGCGCGGTGAAATGTGAGGCGCTGAGGCAAGCAGCGACTGCAAACCCGGGAGCGTTCGAGCAGCGGTCGAAGTCGGCTCCCGCGCGTCAGTGTAGTAAGTGACCATGCGCATTCGCTGTGGCAGTCGGGCCGTGTACCACCATCCCGAGCTCACTGCCTCAATTGTTGAGAGAGAGTCGCGATCATTCGACCAGTCATGCTCCCGAAGGAATGCAGTGAACCCGGTGAGGGTGTCATGGACGATTCGTCGGGCACCTTCGCTGCGAGCGACCGCCGCTGACCTGCCGGTAGCGTCTACCAGCCATCGCGTGTCACAGTCGTACACCGATCCGTCGGTCTCCTCGATACAAATACGCCAGCAGCCCTCCGGCGCGTTCCCCCATTCAATGCTGCGGCATTGTGTACACAACCGCGCTCCTGTTTCACTTGCCGCCTGCCTGAGCATTGCGTCGAACGTTGCCCGGTCAGTGTGCCAGCCGTGACCGTGCGGGGCGAGAATGAAGTCCGTAGAGCGAAGCGCCGTGCTGCCCCATGCGGAGGTGTTTCCGAAGGAAGGAATGTGACCGGCCTGGAGAAATGCTTCGAGAACACCGAGTTGTCGGAGAATGCGAGACGCTCGCGGCGGGAGTGCGTCACCGATCTGGTGCCGTGAGGAAAAGCGATCGGCAAGCAAAACGTCCAGCCCCGCGCGGGCGAGTTGGACGGCACACGCCGAGCCGGCAGGACCGCCGCCGATGATTACGACGTCGTGCCGGGACCTCACGCCAATTCTCCGGCATCAGAAGCTGACATCGGACTCGACATACATCCGAGCCGGAAACCGTCCGTCATCTGGTCCGGGGCGGCGCTGGACCACACCCATCCTGCCGAAGTCCGTGACCATTTGATTGATCTGACGGATATAGTCTCCGGCAAGCCAGCGGTACCACTCTGCGCGCCGTTCGAACGCGTCCCGACGTTCTGCGTCGGAAAGACTGGTGTCGAGCACGCGCTGATACTCGCGCATCGGCAGAACGTGATTCGGAACCCGAGCCGGCCAGAACGCCGGCAGGTACGGATCAAACGACGGATCGTACCCTGCACGGCAGCTGGCGGCATCTGTCTGCCACGGAACTGCCATCCACCGCGTGATGTCGCCCGGAGAACTCGCCGACAGTGCAGCCGTAAGATCGGACATCGTTACACGATGCCCGTAATCCGGTTCGGCCTCAGCCGCGGAACGATGGCGCAAGCGAAAAGGTGAGGCGTACATCGTCCTATGACGCATGGGCCACGTCATCTCACATCCGGGATGGAACGGGCCGCCCGAACAGAAGTAGAGCGCTGCCTTGTCGAGTGTGCCGGGTCGATCCTGAAGCGGAACTTCGTCGAGCGTGGCTGCGGCAGGTACGGATCCCTCCAGATCGGAAGAGAAGTCACCGTCGGCCCAGCGGCGCAGGTACTCGTATTGCGTCCGCGTCACGGCCATGAACTGCCGAGGGTCGGAGGACGGGATGTCCATGGCATCACCATAGATCGGCGGCCAGGCGAGTGTCTCAACCGAACCGAAATCCGGATTCCGAAAATTTTGGAAGATTTCCCGGCGAACCGGCAGATATGCAGCGTCATTGCTGGCCAGTTGCGGCAGATAGTCAGGCTTCAGGAACTCATATTGCGAGCCCCAGCCGAAGCGGCGGTGGAAACCGTAGTTGACCCACTGCGATTCGCTCATTTGAGACAGCAGAGGGAAGATGTGCTCGGTGAACGAGACGCCCGTTACCGGTTTAAGCAAGTTGCCCTGGAGCGCGTCGTAGACGACATCATACATCGTCTGAATGGAAACGAGGTCCGGAGCGTAGTTCGGCGGACATGTCACAATCCATGCAGGATCGACCGGAATCGCCTGACCGTCCACTAGTACCTCGGCCGTCACTGAGCCGTCGGCGATGTCGTCGAACCATCCCTCATTGTTAGCGAAGTCGGCAGCAGGCCTGTCATGAGTCACCGGACCAGCAACGCCAGGTCCTCCGAGTACCAGAAGCCGCCCTTTCTCATCGGTACGCAACTCGCCCAGGTAAACAGAACGGCCAAGGAACCGGCCTGTGTCGAACAGGTAAGAAGGTCCTGATTCGTTAGGTCCGCTGATCGTTCGCCCTCCGCCATCGATGATGAGTCCCTGGCGTTGTGGTCCAGTGAACTGAGCGTTTCGCCGAAGGGTCGGAGTTGCCGTCGGAAGGTCGAGCGCAACATGGAAGTTGTACCAGGCCGCCTTCTTGTTGGCAATGTGAACCGTCCAGCGGATTGATGCATTCCCCGCGGTAAGTTCGCTTGTAACTCGCCCTTCAGCATCGTAGCCGTAGATCCGAAACCGGGCCGCCTGGCGCCGCAAAGCTCCAGCAGCGTCCTTATAGCCGCCTTCGGGTGCCTCTGTCGGCCACGGAAGCTCAGGGCCGATGAAGTACTCGTCGCTGCTGTTTCCGACCCGGGCAATACCGATCGCCGGATGAATGGCCGCGCGGACTGTTGTCGAGGGTGTGACCGTTTCCTGGCCCAATGCTGCGGTCTCGCCGAGAACGCTGGACCAGCCCAACGCCTTCAGCATGGTTCGGCGCGAAATGTTCCGATACTTCAACATGAACTTGCACCCACGAAAGCGCGGCTTCCAGTCATCAGGATAACGTCTGCAGCCGCCAGCCAGGAAGCGAACGTTCAACGGCAGCCGATCGGGTCAGCGTGTACGCGGTGCCCCGGCCACCACGGGCTGCCGTTTCATCACCCAAACCTCGGCAACCTGACACCCTCGTCCCGGACCTCCGCCGCCCGGGGTCCGGTTCCACTTGAGCGTCAGTTTCCCGTCTCGGGTCGCCTCAGCCGGCACGTCGTACTCGAGCACCTCGTACGGGTTCTCCAGGTAGCC
>DASQEG010000012.1:0-6217 GCA_035633775.1 Bryobacteraceae bacterium | reverse complement strand
AACGCCTGCTCATTCATGCCAGCGCATTCAATCTCGGGCTCCTGATGCGAAAGCTTTGTGGATCCGGAACTCCCAGACAGCTTCGGGCAAACCTGAAAACGGCAGTTTCGGCGCTTGTTGGCTGTGCGGTCGCGATTCTCTGTCCAATCTCGGTAGCACTTAATCTGCTCAAGTCTTGCGTGCGCAGATCACGCGCAACATCACCGATGCCCAGATGGTCACCTGTGCCGGTCTGAATACCTGTTGCACTTCGGGCTGCTATGGAGTTCTATCGAAACATACTCGGATTCGAGGAAATTTGGCGCGGTTCCGGCAATGACACAACACTCAGCTGGGTAAACATGAAGGTCCCCGACGGTGGTGATCACGTCGAGTTCATGCTCCACGACCCCGTACCCGAGCCGACCAAGCGAGGCGTCGCCCATCATATCTGCCGAGGTCGGCGATATGGAAACGCAGTGGCGACCCTGGGCCGGCGAGCAGAGGCGACCGGGTACACCAAGCCGATAGAGGTCCGCACCGGGCGCAACCGCCGGAAGCAGATGAACCTGTATGATCCGGACGGCACCCGAACGGAGTTGATGGAACCGAGAACGGTGGACGGCCAGCCAGCCTCTTCTTCAACGCTGCCGCCCCCAAAGTGAGCCTCAGATCCTGGTTGCGAGGAAAACATCGCGCCCCCAGGCGTCCTGATGAATCCGGGCGCTCAACCCTGAAC
Source organism: Bryobacteraceae bacterium (assembly GCA_035633775.1). Lineage (GTDB taxonomy): Bacteria > Acidobacteriota > Terriglobia > Bryobacterales > Bryobacteraceae > JAWXCM01. The sequence continues at coordinate 5,499 of DASQEG010000012.1, read as the reverse complement.
GATGGAGAGTGTCGTTCCACTGCGCTCTGCTGAAGCAGCCTTCTTTGTGAACATCGAGATCGGCGTGAACTGCGCCAGAACTGTCGCGCGTGACGATCGAGTATGCAACCTCAAAGCTCGAGTCGTTTGGATCGGAATCCCAGGTCCATTCGAGATAGCGCAATCCCCTACCATCCGGGGCATCATGGCCTCCGGAATCGTGCGAGGGCTCATAGGTTTCTGCGACGTGGTCCGGGAGAATGGCGATCAGACCTTCATTCGTGCAGTGACGCGCCGCGTTCCGGATTGCAGCTTCCAGATCCGCGACGGTCGTCATGTACATGATTGCGTCGTGAATCAGTACGCGGTCGAAGGTACGCCCGAGATCGATGGTACGCATATCGCCGACGACGCACTCGGCTTCCGGGTTGAGCTCACCGCACACCTCCAGCATCTGAGGTGAGACATCGGTCAGCGTAAGTGTCCAGTGATGCTTCAAATGCCAAGCCAGGCTGCCACCGCCGCAGCCGAGTTCCAGCAGCGTTCCCGGCCCGCGGCCAATCTGATGGAGCAGGTCCGCCGCTTCCTCCACGTACTCTTCTTTCGGCGAGAGCAGCGGCCACCACCTGGCCAGATCGGCGTACATGCGCACAATCCTTTCACTCTCCCATGCGAAGTGCACCCGCGTAGCCTGACATCTCGAGATAACCACGGCCGTGACGGCCGGACCCGTGAACCTCCACCGCGCCTTCCCAGTAAACGGGGGAGACTTTGCTCTTTCCGGCAAGCTCCTGGCCGTTCAACAGCGGGCGCAATGCGAGTTCAAGCCTGAGCGAGGGAACGCGGATCGCCCATTCGACCGGGTAGGAGGCTTTCGAGACTGGGCTCCGCCAGGTACGTCCGGGGATCAACGAGAATTCCGACAGGCGCAGATGGCGTGCCCGACCAGAGGCGTCGACATAAGTGCCTGACGAATGCGGTTCCACGGTTCCGTCCCTGCGGCGCAAACGATACAGCATCAGTTCGGAGCCGTCGTCGAACTGCAGGCTGAACCAGTCCCAGCCTGTCTGATCCGGCGTGAGAGAGTGCGTAAACCACTCGTGGTCCATCCACGACTGTCCTGTGACCGGGAATTGCTGGCCGTTGACTTTGATGCTGCCAGTAGTCTCGAGGCGTGTAAGAGAGACGTAATGCGAAGCGCGCCCTTCGCCCGCGGCCTTGCGGCTGATACCATTCTCGCCATGAATGACGGGCGGCTTGGCCAGCCTGAGTTCCAGTTGAACGGAGAACTGTTCGCTGACCGCACGAAGCTGGAAGCTCTGATCATCAGTCCAGCGGACGTGCCAGTTGCCGTTCCAGACAGTGCGCTTTGCAAAATCGACGCCGGCGATCCCCGGGCCCTGCCGGGTGAGACGCTCGGTGTGCAGGAACCGCTTTGCACCAATATCGCTCAGCGCGAAGTGAGCCATCCAGGCATCCTTGATTTCCCAAACGTTGTGGTCTCCGCGCTTGCTTCCGTCGACGCCATGTCGGAAGAACGTCAGTTCGTATCCGAAACGGCGTCCGGTTGAGGTCTGTACATTGCCTGTGTAGTACCACCACTCGGTTCGAAACTCAGGGTGATCGAAGTGGTCGCGCGGGAACTCGTACTTCCAGCCTGGGAGTGCCTGCCGATATGTCTGTTCCGCAAGGCAGGTAACCGCCAGCAGCAGTGCTATCGCGTTATTCCTCATGCAGTACCTCGATGGGGTTGATACGGGTCGCGATGCGGGCCGGATATAAAGCAGATACAACCGTGGCCAGATACACGAGGGTCAAAGCACCTAACAGCACAGCTACGGGCCAGTGGAACTGAATCGTCCAGCCGAAGGACTGCTTGTTAATTACATGGATCAGCACGAGTGAGAGCAGCAGCCCTAGTCCTAACCCCGCCAGATTCGCGAGCAATCCAAGCAGAGCCGCTTCGGCGATGATGAGTCGCCGGATCTGGCCCTGTGCAGCTCCCAGCACACGAAGCAGACCGAGCTCACGCCGTCGGTCAATGACAAGCGCCAGCAGTGCCCCGGCTACGCCCATTACAGATACGGCGACCGCAACAGCCTCCAGCGCGTATGTGATCGCAAACGTTCGATCGAAGATGCGGATTGCTTCCTCGCGCAAAGACCGGTTCGTGAACAGCAGGATTTTACGATGGCGAATTGCGTTCTCGACGGCCCGCCGGCCTGCCTCGAGATCGACCCCCGGCTTGAGGTACAGCGCGATGCTCGAAGGAGCTTCTCCGGGCTGATAGCGGGTCATCGTACGCCAGTTGACGAGCACGTTGCCCCGCTCGCTGGAGTAGTCGTAGTAGACATCCAGCACGCGAAAGGTTGCGACGCGGCCTGCCAGGGAGAAGCTGATGCGGTCTCCTGCTTTCACTCCATGCTTTTCAGCAAACGGCTCACTGATTACGGCAGTATCAGGCTCTGTTGCGAGTTTGCGAAACACGACACGGGGATCGTTGCCCGATAGCAGAGCCCGGCTGCCATGCTGCGAAACCGTGCTGGCGTCCAGCCCGGCAAACGTGGCACGACGGCCGTTGTACCAGATCTCGGTTGCTCGAAATCGGTCCACCGCCGCAATTTCGGGCAGTGCTGTGAGCTCCTGAATGACAGCGGGATCGATCGAAGGGTGGCGATCCGCACTCGCAGCGCTGGCAGGACGCAGGTAGAGGTCGGCCTGCAGCTGGTCGCTCATCCACAGCAGAACCGTTTGCCGGAAGCTGCCGACCATAATGCCAACGGCTGCCGTCATGGCGATTGCTGTGGCAAGGGCGCCTGCGAGCACAGCGCTCCGGCGCCGGGACGCTGCGAGACTGCGTGACGCCAGCAGCGCTTCCACGCCGAACGCACGCCCGAGCCTGACTCCCGTCTTTCCCGAAAGGATTCCGATCAGCGGCGCCATGAGGAAAGCTAGCGCCGCGATCAGTGCGAAGGCCGAGACGTAACCAAACAGCGGCTTTCCTCCAATAGCCGGCTGTTTCGCTGCGATCCATGCGAGGACCCCGAACGCCGCTGCGAGTGCTCCGCTGCGGGTGGCGCTGAGGCGAAACGCATGCTCTGCACGGCCGCGTGCCATTGCTTCGACGGGCTGCACCCCCGAGGCCTCCAGCGCTGGCGAGAGCGCGGACAAGACGGACAACGCTACCGCCACAGCGAGGGCGAAAAGGACGGACGAGGCCGTCAGATGAATTTCACCTGGGCGGCTGCTGACGTATAGAGACTGAACCGTAACACTAACGGCGACAACGGCACCTTCGGCCATGATGCGCCCAAGCACTGCTCCCGCAACTCCTCCGGCAACGCCGAACGTTACAGCCTCGGAAAGGAACGCCAGCAGCACTGCCATTCGTGATGCGCCAAGCCCACGCACGATTCCTATCTCATGCCGTCGGCGCACCACTGAGACCGACACCGTGTTGTAGATCAGAAACGCACCGACAACCAGGGCAATGTAGCTGAGCACTCGCAGGTTCCATCGGAATGCTTCCAGCATGCGCCGGTTCTCGGCCGTTTGTGCACCGTAGGGCTGTAGTTCTACGCCCGCCGGCAGCGCCTTTCGCAATTGCGGCTCCACGTCAGCCGAGGCGTCGATCAGGATGCGGTCCAGTGCACCATCGGGCCGGCGCAGCGCACGTGTTGCCGTCGCGAGGTCCATCACCACCGCATCACCGGCATTCTCCGGCAGGACTCCACCGACTTTGAACTCCAGCTCGCGATCTTCAACGACAACGCGCAGCCGGTCTCCGGCTTTGCTCCCGAGCTGCGGTCCGACCCATATCTGATCGCGGTCGCCGGCTATGTCGGCGTCACCGTCGGCGGCAGCTTCTTCGGCCAGCACGTCCACTCCGAGCAGCGGCACGGACCGGCCGTTAACTGACCCGTGACTCTCGATCCTCGGGCGGAGCCGCATCGGGACGGGAAGCAAGGCGAGGTCACGAAGCACAACAGGTGGAATACCACCTGCAGACGTCACTTCATAGTCTGCATCGCCCGCCATGGTCTCCATCGAAGATTGAAAGGAGCCGGCGGCCGCCTCACCTGCGAGCTCAATTGCGAGAACAACTGCGACGCCAAGCGCCACGGCTGAAATCGTCAACGCCGTTCGGACGGGCTCCTTCCGCAGCGGCCGTACAATCAGGCGCGCGAACAGAATCAGCCAGTTCATGCTTCGATTCGCCCATCGCGCATGCGGACCACGCGATGACTGGCGGCCGCGGCTTCGGCGCTGTGGGTAGCCATCAGAATTGCCGTCCCGGCATCGGCAATCGCTCGCAGCAGGCGCAGAACGTGGTCGCCGGTTGCGGTGTCGAGATTGCCCGTGGGCTCATCGGCCAGTAGAAGTTGCGGCGTGTGCACAAGACCTCGTGCAATCGCCACGCGCTGCATCTGCCCGCCGGACAGCTGATACGGCATTCTGTCGGCGTACGCGCTCATATCCACGTCCTCAAGGCTCTCAAGCGCGGCACGGCGCACATCGGCGCCGCTTCGCCCTGCGAGCATGAGTGGCAGTTCCACGTTTTCAACCACACTTAGCGTCGGCAGCAGTTGAAAGGACTGAAAGACGAAACCTGTCTCTTCTCGCCGCAGACGTGTCAGTGCGGCATCGTTGCCGCGTTCGGCAAGTTGTCCGGCGATGCGGACCGTGCCCGAATCAGGGAAGTCCATGGCACCGGCGAGATGAAGCAGGGTGCTCTTACCGCAGCCGCTTCGGCCGACGAGTGTTACAAACTGGCCCGCTTCCATCGACAGCGACACGCCATCGAGCGCCCGCACGTCCGAGCCATACGTTTTGACAGCATCCTGGATCTCTAGAACGTGAGGCACTCGTATACATGATGCCTCGCGTGCCTCTACTGACGCATAAGCCGACGGGTGTGCGCAACACCAGCCCAGAGAAGCAGGTAAAGCACGGTGAACGGGAAGAGGGCCAGCTGCGTCAACGTCCTCACGGCATCCGCGCCCGAGAGCCCCGCACGGAAGAGCATGAAATGACGCACCGTCTTCCAGTTCGCGCGGTCTACCCAGAACCAGTCGACATTCTCATTGACGATGAACAGCTTGCCGGGCAGTTGGGCGGCGATGGCCCACTTCCACTTGGTCATGATCGGCTGATCCGCACAGAGGATGCCAACAGCCGAGTAGTGGTTATCCCAAAGCTCCGTAAACAGCCGCTGGCGGCCCTCCGGCCCACGGTAGTCGTGGATACTGAAGATGCGACCGCGGCCCTCATCAAAGCCTTGTGGAGGGCCGCCAAAACACGTCACTACGTCGATGTAGGGACAATGGCCGTACAGATCGGGAAGGAGCTTCTCGAGGATCTCGCGAGCTCCGCTCTCCACAATGACGATGTGGTTGAGCTGCGGAATCCTTTTGCTGAGAAAGCGCTTGAGACGCCCCACCCGTAAGCCTCGTGCAGAGGTGCGTCCTGCGTCTCGGGCATCGCGGCCTCCACCGTCTCACCGCTCGCCGTCGCACGCAG
>DASQEG010000011.1:0-2933 GCA_035633775.1 Bryobacteraceae bacterium | reverse complement strand
GTCATGCCATAGCCGCGCAGATACGGGATGATCACCCGGTACCCCGCCGACGCTAACAAAGGAGCGACATCGACATAGCTATGAATGTCGTAGGGCCATCCATGCAGGAGGATTACTGGATGGCCATTCGCGCGACCAGCTTCAGCGTATCCGACATTCAAGACACCGGCATCGATCTGCTTTAGTGAGCCGAACGACGTGTTTGTCCCCGGCTTAGTCATGGCCAGAACTGCTGGTTTTGTTTTGCTCGATTGTGCGTTTGCAGAACCGAATATGCCTAGCTGTGTAGTAGCAATGGTCATGGCCACAGTGCCCAAAAAGCGGCGGCGTTGATAGTTGATTTTTTCAGACATTTATCTTCTTCCAATTGGATTCAACTCAACTTGCTTTAGCCGACGACAAAACTCTATCAGGATATTCCAGAGAGAGTCCAGCCCACAGAAACAGCAGATTGCCGATCTGCATGGCTTCCACATAGTCGCCGAACGACTCAGGCAGCGCCGGAAGCTTGATGCCAACTGCTTGCAACTGCTGTTCGGCGCTTACCGGCCCAGAGCTTTCGCGGGTTGCCATCTGCTCTTTCAAATCCATTTCTAATCCTGTTCACCGAGCGTTTGGGCGTAGGTTTTGCCGTACGGGTAGAAGAGTTCCTTGCGGCCTTCGTGCCACGCCGCTTTCAGTTCGGGTGTTGTGATGTCCCAGTCCGGTCGGCATTTCCTGAGAACGGCGCGCAGATCCTGGCGGAGCTCTTCCAGAGCGGGCCGCCCGAAGAACCAGTAGCCCATGTAGATCTTATAAATGACCAGACCGGGTTCGAGGACAATCGTGTAGGGGATCATGGGATTGTGGAGAGGGTCAGTGTATTCGGCGATGTCGAGGTCTTTTTGGATTCTGCGTCCCGCGTCGGAGAGGAAAGGCCAGTGGGCGCCGACGCCGCTGCGATATTCATTCGTTTCCGTGATATTATCGGTGCTGAGCGTGACCAAACGGCAATAGCCGACCTCAATCTCACGATGGAGTTGAACCAGCCCTTCAGCCTGCCGGCGGTCCTTGGGGCAGTACCCTCCGCGGCTGAGGAGGAGAACCATCGGATGTTGTCCTTGCAGCTCAGAGAGCTTCCGGCGTTTCGCGGTGTGGTCGGGCAGTTCGTAGTCGGGGAAGACAGCCCCTGGAATAATGTCAGAACGCATTGGAAAACTCCTTTCTTGTTGAAACTGATATCGTTTTGGGTTGTGAAAGCGACAGAAGAGCGTGATGTTGTCGAGGATCTCGTCTCGTGTCAGTTCCCCTGTGGCGCTTGTCGGCCGGAGCAGGGCCGAGGCGACCGCCGCCGCGGGCCGTGTCGGCAGCTCGCGGGCGAGCAGGCTGGGGAAGAGATGCTCGCAATAGGAGGCGATATGCGCCGCCAGCTCCTTTGTTGACGATCGGCAGGGCATATTCGGCTGGGCACTACGAGCGGCCTGCCCCTCAAGCCGTGGCTTCACTGGGCGTGAATTCAGCGGCGTGCAATTTCACGAAGTCGTACATGCTCGTTGGCATCTTGCCGGTGAGCTTGAACAGGTCATCCGTCATGCGGTCATACCGCCCCTGCGCGTGAAGTTCGGCCATCACCGCGACGTGGTTGACGAGGTGCGTTGGCACCCCAAACTCACGAAGCCTATCAGTCCACCCGGAGAGCGGCACATTACGATAGCGGATCGTTCGGCCGAGTGCCTCAGAAAAGACGCGCGCGTAGTGATCCAGATCGGCCGACTCAAATCCGGTCAGATTGTAAACATGACCAATGTGCGAGGCAGGGTCTGAGAGGATCACGGAAACGGCGCGCGCCACATCAACAGCCGAGATAGGCGAGGTCTTGCTGTTACCCAGCGGCAGCGCCAGTTCATCGCTGTCCCGGACGCCAGCAGCGGCGAGACGCAGGAAGAAGCCTTCGAGAAAGACCGTCGGCCGCACTGTGACGACCGGCAGCCCCGACCACGCTAATGCCTGTTCTGCAAGCCAGTGCAGCTTGTGCTGTGGACTCGGGGTGGTTTCGGTAATGCTCATCTGCGTCACCGTCATCTGCGACATGTTCACGAAGGCCTCGACCCCGTGGTGGCGCGCCCCCGCGGCGACGTTGACCGTGGCTTCGAGATAAGCCGCCGAGACCGACATTCCGAAATAGATGCGCGCGCAACCTTCGATCGCGCGGTGCATCGAGGCAAGGTCGGTCAGATCGCCCTGCACGACCTCGGCACCGAGCTGGCGCAGGCCCTCAGCGCGTTCATCCTCCCGCCGGACCAAGGCGCGCACCTTATGCCCTTTGGCGAGCAGCATTGCGGTGAGGTGGCGGCCGATAGCACCGAGATCGCCGGCCGCACCGGTCACGAGGATTGGGCTGTCATGTGTGGATTTCATCGTCATATCATTTACCTTGCGTTCACTTTCTTGTAATTCGTTGCGAAGGCGTATCTGTTTGCGTTATCAACCGAACGTGAACGCAAAAGCCTCCACCCCGGAATCCAGAAACTCAATCTCGAACTGTCGATCGCTGATGGGCTTCGGCTGTCGAACCAGTTGGTACAACCGCTGTTCGGTAGCTGTGCCTTCGCCTCGCACATCGACATCAAGTCCGCGAGCCGCAACTACCCGCTGCCCGTCTACAAGCACGCGAAACCGCACGGACGTTCCTGGCTCGGACGGCCCCATGACGAGATGAAGGTCGCGTGCGTGGAAGCGGTACGTGATCCGCCCGCCGGGCTTATTCAGTACAATGGCTTGTCGTCCGATTGTCCAATCGCCCGAAAGTGCCCATTGATTAAGTTTCAATGGCGCGGGGGGCGTATATAAACGAGGCTTGTTTATCACCGCACCGGGAGACACAAAATTCTCCGTTCTTTGGTAGCCGAGATAGTTTTCAGGCGATTTCAGGCTGTCCCAATCGGCAGCAACCT
>DASQEG010000010.1:0-2273 GCA_035633775.1 Bryobacteraceae bacterium | reverse complement strand
CCATCGACATCGAAGTATGGCTCAAGCTCCCAATACCGTGTTGTATTTATGAAGTCGAACCAAACCGTCATGGCTCGCGCTCCTGGAGACGCGACACGCTCGGGCTGCTGCGGGACTTTGCTGCCGCCGTACGTGCCAGTGTTGCCGAAGGTCGGGTACTGGCCATTCATGAAGGTGTTCCACAGCCGTCGGCGGAATTCCCCCGAACTTACGTGATGCTGGTGAGAAGCTCCGGCCCCGCTGTTCTCATAACCGAACTCCGCGTTCACAGCGGGCACCGCGTAAAGCTGGTGTTCGATTGCTCCCAGGTCGTTGTCCGAGCTCTGATAAAGGATGTGATCCATCCAGCCGTCCGCCAGGAGCGGGGCTGAAGTCGTGACGGCGTGAGTCGTCCGGGGGTGACCGTAGGGATCGATCTCCTTCAGATACGTCCCCATCTCTTTCAGCAGCGCGCGGCCATTCTCGTACTCCTCCCATTCCTGCATCAGCTGCCATGTCACGTGGAATCCGGAATAGCGCCCGACCATGTACCGCACATAACGCCGAAGCTGATCGCGGCCGGGGAACTGCTTTGCTAGGTGATTCTCATCGGCGCCGAGGATCGCATCGAAGCAGATGCCTCTGCTGTTCAGATAATCGACACGCTTGTCGAGCGTGCGATACCAGTCGTAGTTCGGTTCGTCAGCGCCGCGAAACGCAGTATCGCTGATAGCCATGCCGCGGATATGGGTGAACTTCTGGGCGGCCCGTGTGTCGGTGAGGCGCTGGAAGACGGCGTCATCAAGGGAGCCGATGCGGTACATCGTATCGCCCATCCAGAGGTGGGCCAGCAGACTTCCCGTCCATCGCCAGTGGTGGCCGTTCGCGGGCACGACAAACCCCGGCGTGTTCGGTGCCGTGGCGGTCAGCATCGCCGCTGTGCCGTGGAAACGGGCGATATTACTGGTTACGCGGTACTCCCACTCACCTTCTCCGGTAGGAGCGAATCGAATGACCATGCGGCCGTTTCCGTCGGGGAACGCGGGCAGCAGGAAGGTTCGGTGCCGCGGAGAGCGGAACTCAGCCTGCATCTGCACGGTGACGTAGGGGTTCGGATGCAGCGTGCGTTCGTCCTGGTTCAGCTCGAACACGAGCTCACAACGGCCAAAGGCGGGCACAGGCGGACAAGTGGGTGCCTGCGCGGCGGCGGTCATCACCGCCAGCGCGCCAACCATCGCGAGAGTCCCCAAGCTCATAATCCCAGTGTAGATTGGGGTTAAACCGGTGACATTCAGGCTCCCACTCCAGTTGCGTTTCTGGAATGCCCTCTGGGTGATTCTGCACGACCGGGCCGGCCCGGGCACCATCCGCGCCATCCAATCATGGACTCGCGGCTGAGGAACGGGCTAATCTGGCGTCAGTCGCTCCGGCGGAGCCCACGAATGCGCAGCTTTCGGGAGATCTCAGGCCAGAACTCACGGATCATGTTCGTTCCGCCCCGGAGGTACAGGAATTGAACGCCGCTTTGCCACTTGTGCGACCAGGTGTTCTGGCGCGCGGGCGACCACTGGTCCGTAATCATGGGCGGGACAAAAGCGCCGGCAAAATTCGAGTAGGCGAACGTCTCGCCGCCATAGTCACGGCGCGATATTACGACTCGTTTCCACGCGTGAGCTGTGCGCGCCCAGAATCCTGCGCAGTCACAGCGGTCGAAACGAGGGTCGAGTCCAAAGGCAATGTCCGTGGTAAGTTGTACTCCCTGACGGACGGCGAGACGGCCCATTCGCGACGCAAAGCGCTGACCCAGACCATCGAGATTCCCTGACCATTCCTCGGGATCATCGAGCAAATGGTTATAACCCGCGATGAGAGCACGGTTTGCGATTGCCTGTGGACCGATCGTGTTGCGCACGGCGCGCTTTGCTTTGCCTCCGGGCGTAAGAGGCACGATGTCGCCCGGATCGAGTGCTCGCGGGCTCGTGATCGGCAACGGGATTTCGAGCTCATCCTTCGTCGGCCGTGCTTGCTGCGACTGGCCGAACGCGCTACTGCAACAACCCGCGACCAGCACAACAGCAGCGATGAGACCGGAATTCCGTGAGCTTCTCGTTCGCATCCTCAACAAACCCTGTCAGCATACAGCAATCCGAGGACCAAAGGAAGAATGCTGATTCGGTTAGCTTTGGTGAGGACTCACCCCTGTAACTTCTGCTCACGGAATGTAGCATAGTAACGAACGATATGACTTCTACTGCGATCAGACTCGTCAGCGTGGCAGCGCTGCTGGCTGCTGC
>DASQEG010000009.1:0-7634 GCA_035633775.1 Bryobacteraceae bacterium | reverse complement strand
GCGGCGGGCCTGCTGCACGGGCTCTCTCACCGCAACAAGGGCCAGTACTTCTCAATCGATCCCAACAACGGCAAAGTCGTATGGACCAGCGACGGGCGTCAGGCGGAGAACGCTGCAATGATTGCACGGGGAAAGCAGGTGTTCAGCCTCACAACGGACTCGGAGTTGCACGTGATGGGTGCGAGCCCGAAAGGTCTCAGTCCGGTCCGCAAGTACACCGTGGCGGACTCGCCCACATGGGCACACCCGGTGATCCTGAACGGCAGGGTTCTGGTCAAGGACAAGAACTCGCTCGCACTCTGGACCGTTTAGCGGCGCCTCCTACACTGGAGGAAATGTCCTTTGAATACAGGGCCGACGTGCTCCACTGCGAGAACGTCGACCTTCGCGCGATCGCTCTCGAGGCCGGGACGCCTTGCTACGTGTACTCGGCTTCGGGCATACTACAGCGCTACCAGGCTTACTGCAGGGCTCTGCAGAGCGTTCCTCACCGCATCTGTTATGCAGTAAAGGCGAACTCGAACCTTAGCGTGCTGCGCCTGCTTGCAGACCACGGCGCCGGTTTTGACATCGTATCGGGCGGCGAACTGTTTCGCGTCCTGCAGGCTGGTGGCGCCCCCGAATCAATCGTGTTCTCCGGTGTCGGCAAGACTGCCGCTGAAATTGAGTATGCGCTCAAGTCGGGCATTCACACGTTCAACTGCGAGTCGCCTGCAGAACTGGAGACGATCAGCGCCATAGCCGCCGGCCTGGGCACGGTAGCGAGGATCGCACTGCGAGTCAATCCGGACGTCGATGCGGCTACGCATCCGTACATCTCTACCGGGATGAGCGAGCACAAGTTCGGTATCGACATCAGTGAAGTGGAGGGTGTCTACCGGATGGCAGCGACTTTGCCCGGTCTGGTGCCGGAAGGCGTCAGCTGCCATATCGGTTCCCAGATCCTCGATGCCGATCCTCTCCTTGAGGCCGTCGACAAGATGCTGAGCCTGGTCGACCGCCTTCGGGAATCGGGCATTCCTATTCGGCACCTGGACCTTGGCGGCGGACTTGGCGTCCGCTACAAGCCGCATGAGCAGCCCCCTCCAATCAGCGAGGTTGCAGGTGCGGTGGCGTCGCGAGTCGCAGGCCGCGGCCTCCAGCTGATGCTGGAACCGGGACGCAGCATAGTGGCCGAAGCCGGCGTCCTGCTCACGCGAGTCCTGTACCGCAAGCGGACTTCGCGGAAGGAGTTCATGGTGGTGGACGCCGCCATGAATGACCTGATCCGGCCGGCGTTGTACAAGAGCTGGCACGACGTCGTTCCGGTCGAGCGAAACGATCATCGATCTCTGGTTACGGCCGACGTTGTCGGGCCGATCTGCGAGACCGGGGACTTCCTTGCGCGGGACCGCGAGATGCCGGAGGCCCAGGCCGGTGACCTGCTGTCGATCGCAACTGCAGGCGCTTACGGCTTCACGCAGGCATCGAACTACAACTCCCGGCCCCGAGCCAGCGAGGTGCTGGTTGAAGGTTCTTCGTGGCGGTTCGCGAGGCAGCGCGAAAGCTACGAGGATCTCATCCGAGGTGAGTAGCCCTTCCCTGCTCCGTCTGGCATGGCTGTTCTTTCGCATCGGAAATCAGACGTTCGGTAGCGGAAGCACGACCGTTGTTTTGCTGAGCCGGGAAATGGCCGAGCGTGGATGGCTCGACCGGTCGCGCACGGACCTGTTCTACACGTTGGCGCGTGTGGTGCCTGGAACCAACGTCCTTGCTTTTGTTGCGGCTGCGAGCCATGCAGTTCGCGGATGGGCCGGGGTTCTCGTCGCGATCGCTGCTTACACAATCCCTGCGTCTGCGGCCGTGGTTTTGCTGACGATGGTGTATGAGCGTTGGCACACCCACCGCGTCGGAGGCGAATTTCTTGGCTCCGCGATGTCAGCCATTACCGGAATCATCGTCGGTGCGGCGGTGCTGCTGGCGCGTTCGCGCTTCGGCTCTGGAGAGCGCGCTCGATCTCTGGTGCTGGTGGCCGGAGCGGTGCTGCTCTCAACGCAACTGTCTCCGCTGGCGATCCTCGCCGTTGCAGGCATCGCCGGCTGGATGTGGCCCGAGGCGAAGCAGACGAAATGAGCCTTCTGCTGCTCTACCTCGTGATGCTGAAGGCGACCGTAACGACACTGAACGGCCCCATGTCGCTGCCCTTGCTGCGCGAAGAACTCGTCGTGAAGCACCGGATGATGAGCGATCGCGAACTTGCGGCCTCGGTCACTGCGGCGCAGACTTCGCCGGGTCCGATGGGTATCTATGTGGTGAGTGCCGGGTATTTCGCGGCCGGTGTGCCGGGGGCGATCGCCGGATGGCTGGCACTGGTTACGCCTGCCTTCGTTGCTGTGCCGCTGATGCGCAGTATTGGCCGGCGACTCGAGCATCCCCGGGCTCAGCGCGTGCTTGACGCCATGGTGCTGGCCAGCGCCGGCCTGATTGTGACGTCGGCCGTGCCGCTCGCGCAAGCTTCCATTCATACGCCGCTGCGGGCTTTGCTGGCCGCAGCGGCGTTCTGCCTGCTTGTGTGGACGCGCGTTCCGACCGTTCTCATCATTGTGATGGCCGGCGTTGCAGGCTGCTTCAGTTTGCTTCGGTCCTGAAGTTCTTCAGAACTTTCGTCAGGATCTTTACCGCCGCGTCGGCCTCGCGTTCGCCAATGATGTATGGAGGCAGGAAACGGAGGACCACGTCGTGAGTACAGTTGATCAGCAACCCTTCAGCGATGCAATCGAGTACCACCTGCTTGCACGGGGCGTTCAGTTCCATGCCGATCATCAGCCCGGCGCCGCGGACCTCCTTAACAAACGCAAACTTCTTCGCCATCTCCTGCAGTCGCATCCGGAAGTATGCTCCGGTGCTTGCAATCGAGGGCAGAAGTTCGTCGAGAATGTCGAAGAACTCGAGTGCGACGCGGCACGCCAGTGCGTTCCCGCCGAAGGTGGATCCATGCATCCCTGGCGCAATGGCTGACGCCGCGCTCTCGGTAGTCGTGATGCATCCCAGCGGTAGCCCGCAACCCAGCGGCTTGGCTGCCACCATGACATCGGGCCGCAGTGCCGGGTCGAACAGCTGATAGCTGTAGTAGGTGCCGGGACGCCCGACACCGCATTGAATCTCATCGGCCACGTAGAGGGCGTTGTACTTGTCGCAGAGAGCGCGTGCCTTACGGGCAAACTCAGCGGCAACAGGATGAATGCCGCCCTCGCCCTGAATACCTTCGATGATGATGCCGCAGGTTTTTTCGCAGAACACTTCCTCTAGCGCACCGGGATCGTTGAGGCGGACGAATCGAACCCCGGGGATCAGCGGTTCGAAATCCTTGCGATACTTGTGCTGCCCTGTGATGGACAACGCTCCGAGCGTACGTCCATGAAATGAGTTCTCGAGCGAAATGATCTCGTATTTGTCGGGATGCAGCCGAGTTCCGTGTGCCCGAAGGACCTTCATCGCTCCCTCGGTGGCTTCCGTTCCTGAGTTACAGAAGAAGGTGCGTTGCAACCCGCTGGTCTTTGCGATTCTCTCCGCCAGCCTGCCCTGGTACTCGTGATAGTAGAGGTTCGACGTGTGGATCAGACGGGCCGCCTGATCGCGGATCACTTTCGTGATCCTGGGATGCGCATGTCCGAGTGCGTTGACGCCGATGCCAGCGATAAAGTCCAGGTACTTCTTTCCGTCGGTGTCGTAAACGTACGGGCCCTTGCCGCGCGACAGCACGAGCGGATAACGCGCATAGTTCTGCAGCAGGTGCGCGCGCTCCAGTCCCATCACTTGATCGCGGAGGGACACCTCGGATGAAGCTTCGGTAAGGGTTTCCATCCACTTATCATAGGTCATGCACAAGGAGTTCCTAAGTTACTCAGCACGTAAGCTGCGGCAATCAACCGAGCGCATCGAGGACTGCGCCGGACGGCTCTCCGACGAGCAGCTCTGGTGGCGCGTAGCAGCGTCCTGCAACGCTCCGGGGAACCTGATTCTCCACCTTACGGGTAATGTCGGGCAGTGGGTCATTTGCGGCATCGGCGGTGCGCCGGACACTAGGGTGCGCGATGCTGAGTTTGCTGCGACGGGCAATGAATCCAGCCGCGAGCGCCTCGTCTCATCGCTGCGAAGCCGGGTAGACGCGGCCTGTCAGGTGATCGAGGCGATACCCGAGCAGCGGCTCCCTGAGCACATCCGGGTGCAGGACTACGAGGTGACGGTGCTCGAAGCTGTGTATCACGTCGTGGAACACTTCTCCCATCACACCGGCCAGATCCTTTACGCGACCAAGCTCCTGACGAAATCGGATCTCGGCTACTACCGACATCTCGCACTCGCCGCCGCACACAGCGAAACGACACCCTGAGCCCCGCCCCGCCCTCTAACAGATGAGGACGGAAAGGAGCGGGGATGCTGGTTGAGGAGCACATCGAGAAGCGGGGCGTGCGCAACCCGGAGGTGCTGAGGGCTGTGCGCGGCGTTCCCCGCCACGAGTTTGTGCCGGCGGACATCAGAGCCCAGGCTTACGACGACAAGCCCCTCCCGATCGGTTATGGAGCCACCATTTCTCAGCCGTACATCGTAGCCGCTATGACGGAGCTGCTCGAAGCCGAGCCGCACCACCGCGTTCTCGAGATCGGTACCGGGTCCGGGTACCAGTCCGCCGTGCTCTCCGGCCTTGTGCAGACGATCTATTCGGTGGAGCTTGTGCCCGAGCTGGCCGTCAGTGCGACGGAAACGCTTGCACGCCTCGGATATGGGAACGTCATCGTCCGCTCGGGTGATGGGTACAACGGCTGGCCGGAGCATGCTCCCTTCGATCGCGTGATCGTCACCGCTGCACCTCCGCAACTGCCGGAGACACTGCTGCATCAGTTGAAACCGGGCGGCAAGCTGGTTGTGCCGGTCGGCGGTGCCGAGCAACACCTGATGGTATTCGACAAACTGCCGGACGGGACCGTCCGCAAGCGGGCAGTGTTCCCCGTGATGTTCGTACCGATGCGCCCCGCCAAAAACTAACGCAGCTTCAGGACGACTGGCGGGGACGCCTCTTCGGCCGAATACAGCAGCTCAACCGATTTGATCTTCGTCAGGTTCCCACGCCATGGAAAGAAAAGGTACCCGCTCACCGGCTGACGCCTCGGCCCTTCCGGCAGCGAAATCTGCATGAGAATGGCGCCTATGTCCTGCGGCGGCTGTTCCTCCGTTTGCCCGGAAATGGGAGGGGTCGGTGCTCCTCGTGTGTCTCCAGGGAACCGCGGCACCTGCTGAGGCGCT
This sequence comes from Bryobacteraceae bacterium, assembly GCA_035633775.1. Classification (GTDB taxonomy): domain Bacteria; phylum Acidobacteriota; class Terriglobia; order Bryobacterales; family Bryobacteraceae; genus JAWXCM01. Next base: position 2,351 of record DASQEG010000009.1, on the reverse strand, counting down.
CCGAGGATGATGGGACCTGCTGCCGCCACAACGCCGCGCTGCCGGTTCCAGTCGGGGTACTTCAACGACGACGCCACCATCGACGGCGTCTGGGCCAGGATTAGATCCTTCTTTCCGTTCACTCGCAATGCCCAGGAACCGGCGTTGATCTTCATGCCCTCACGAGGTGGAAAGAGCGCGACCTCCACCGTAAGGTAGTCATCGGTCATGAAGCTGACCTGACCGGACGAAACGCTGCGGACGTTGTATTCAGCGCCGAGCTGAACCTCACCTGCCGAGGCATGGATCGGATAATCTTCGACGCGCTTCTTAGTCTCCGTCCCCTGCCCTAAGGCCAGAACAGCCGCGGCCGTGAATGCGAGCAGAACCCGTTGCATACCCGGAGTGTACAATCACCGTCAAAGAAGAGGGGATTGGGGAGCATCCTGCTGCTGGCTCAGTGCCTTCATGCGGCGACAGTTGAGCAGCGGGTGAACGGCCTTATAGCTGCCAGCAAAGAGGCTGCCGGCGGTTACTGGGGCATCTATGCGGTAGAGATCGCCTCCGGCCGGGTGCTGCTGGCCCGCAACTCCCGCAAATTCTTCGTTCCTGCGTCCAACGCGAAGCTATTCGCGACGGGATTCGCCTTCGACAGGCTCGGACCGGACTACCGCTTCACCACTCGGGTGACGACTGATGCCCGGCCCGACGCTTCCGGGCGGGTGCGGGAGTTGCGACTGGTCGGGGGCGGCGATCCGAATCTGTCTGCGCGCAAGCTGCCCTACGATCCTGCCGAGGCGGACGGCAATCCGCTCTCGCCCATCGAGTTGCTCGCGGATCAGGCAGTAGCGTCAGGCGTTCGCGTGATCGACGGCGATGTCGTGGGCGACGACACTGCCTATTTGTACGAACCATACCCGGAGGGCTGGTCCGCCGAAGATCCGGTTTGGGAGTACGGAGCACCGGTGAGCGCACTGACACTGAATGACAACGCGTTTCGCCTCACACTGCAACCCGCCGAGGAACCCGGCCTGCCCGCGAAACTCATCATCTGGCCATCGCTCGAACATCTCACCATTCACAACCACACGGTCACGGTGCCTGCAGGTCCGGCGAAGGTTAGCATCAGCCGCCTCCCTGGGTCGCAGGAGCTGTTGGTGCGAGGCACGGTCTTCGATGAACGGAAGAATCTGATCGCTGTCGCCGACCCGGCGTTGTATGCAGCCGAGGCGTTGCGTGATGCGCTGCTGGAGCGCGGAGTTCTAGTACGGGGTACCGTACGCGCGTTACACCGATTCGTCGCAGACGCGCCCTCCCCTTCCCCCCTGTCTTTTGAAGCTGCATTGCTCCGCTCCGCTCCGCTCCACCAGGCGCTTCAGGTCATGAACAAGGTGAGCCAGAACTTGCACACGGAACTTCTGCTTCGCGAAATCGCCAGGTTGCGTACGGGGGTTGGCTCGTATCGTGGTGGTCTGAAGGAACTCGAAGAATTCCTTGAACAAATTGGCCTTTCGACGGCCGATACGAGCCTCAAAGACGCATCCGGCTTATCGCGGTTGACGCTGGTAACACCGGAAGCTGTGGTTGCAGTCCTCCGACACATGTACGCCGGGCCGCACAGGGCTGCCTGGGTCGATACGCTCCCCAGGGGAGGTGTCGACGGCACGCTGGACGAGCGCTTCAAGGCTCTGCCACGCGGCGCCACTATCCAGGCGAAGACCGGGAGCTTGAGCCACGTCAGTGCACTTGCAGGGTATCTGACAAGCAGACGCGGCCGTACGGTGGCTTTCTCCATCATTGTCAACAACTACAACGCTCCCGCGTCATCGATCCGCCCGGTAATCGATCGAGTTGCACTCGCACTCGGCGGCTATTGACGCCCGGAACAGAAGTGCTCTGGAATGTTGTTAGACTGAGGTTCGAAATCTTCCTATGGTCATACGCATTCGCCTGCGGACAAAGCTGCGTTCAGGGCACCGGTCGGCGGCGGCTGGTCAGGCCGCGGCCGTTGTGTCGTCGCTCCTCACCCCGCTGGCCCTGATGGCCTGGGCGCTGGGTACGTGGAGTCTTCTCGCGGCCATGAACCGGGCAGGCGAGTTCGCGTTCCGGTCGGGCATCTGGTCGCGCTGGCAGGTCTGGATGGCCGTTGGAGTCTTCGTTCAGTTCGCTGCGTTCCTCATCGGGCGCGTCGGACGAAGCGAAGATGAAGCTTTGCAGGAAGCCGCAACTCAGAGACGTTGACGCGCATCTATCGCCTCGGGAGTTACCCACTATGTTCCGCAGAGGCGTTCGGGAGATCAAGCCCGTATTGCGCCAGTTAATGACACCCGCTGCTTTTACCGCCTACGCGTTCGCCCTGTGGCGGCTGGGAG
>DASQEG010000008.1:0-2453 GCA_035633775.1 Bryobacteraceae bacterium | reverse complement strand
TGTCGGGAAAGCCTGGTGTATCGGCCAGCTCAAACGGAGCGCTCCACTCTTTCGCGCCCCGCGGCTTCCGTGCGCCGAGCACCTTGACGTCGTCCGCGGTGCGCTCACCGGAGCCGTGGAACCAGCACACCATCAGGTCGCCGCCCGGCAGCTCCACGACGGACGAGGAATGATTATGCCAGGTCTCGACCGGGAAGATCAGCTCGCCTTCGGGCGCCGCTGCCTGCCCTTGCAGTGCGAGTGCGGCTCCACCTCCCAGCAGCACCATACGCCTGGTCATTCCGCCTGAGTCAGCCATGATTCCTCGAAGCTCGTATAGTAGATCGCGGCGCGGTTGTCACCCGTCCAGACCACGTGAATTCGCCCGTCACGACCTTGTGCGGCCGACGGGTAAGCATAGGATTGCTTCGGGGCCGCACCGATGACCCTGCGATGTGGCCAGGTCCGATCCCCGTCGGTGCTCAGGGCCGCAACCAATGGCGTCCTTGCATACATGCTGTCATTGAAAATTATCAGTAGATGACCGTTGGCGAGTTTTAGCAACTCCAGTGCGGAGTTTGGATTCTTAAAGGACGAATCGACGCCTTCGGTCCATGTTCGGCCACCATCCCGCGATTCCGAGCGCACTGCCCAGCCGTCGGACACCTTGCCGTATCCCCCGCCCCGCCTGCAGTAGGCGATCAAATGATCTTTGCTGACCTCTACCACGCCGGGTTGCACGTTGCCCTTTGTTGACTTGATAATGCCGCGCTCTACCCACGTTCGTGAGTCAGCGTCAAAGACGAGGAAGCGCGACGTGCTGTCCGCACCGACCACCTCAGTGTCCTGCCCCGTTTCGTGATAAACCGGGAGCAGGTATTCGCCGGTCGAGAGTACGACGGGCTTGTTGCGGACCATAGTGCCTTCGCGGTTCGTCACAACAAAGCTGTCCGACCACGTCTGAGCGCCGTCACGGGAAAGCTTCGCCTGGATGCGAGAGGTTGACCAGGTGCGGCCGTACCGAACCACGTAGAAGAGCCACACGGTTCGATCCGGTGCCTCCCAGACAACAGCATTGCCGACAGACCGCAGCGGGTCAGACGCGATCAGTTTCGGCTCCGACCACCTGCTCTCGCCTTTTCTGCGGCGCGAACCGAACACACCCGTATCCAGGGCGTACTCGCCATCTCCCCCGTAATACACGACGTACAGGTCGCCGTTCGACAACTCCGTTATACATGCGGGGTGCTTGTACTTACCGGTCTTCGTCTCGGGTCCGAAGAGCCGCTCAGCGGCCGGTGCTGCGCCGAGGCTCCAGGCTACCAGAACTGCGACTGCGCTCCTCACGTGACGGATTATATCCTCACGCCCATCGCACTCAAATTAGCGGTAAACTGTTTCCACTATGATGACCCGTAATCTGGTCGCTCTTACGGGTCTGCTGGCGCTCTTAGGGCTGGCAGGCGGACTAGAAAAATATACTCCCGTCGAACGCCGTCACTGGGCATTTCAGAAGCGTTCGCAGCCGGAGATCCCGAAATTTACCGCGGCCGGGGACCGCGCCTGGGTACGTACGCCGGTGGATGCATTCATCCTTCAGCGGCTCCAGAAGGAGGGGCTCCGCCCGGCGCCGCCGGCCGACCGCGTCACCCTGATCCGCCGCGTGACTCTCGACCTCACCGGCCTGCCGCCCACGCCCGCCGAGGTCAGCGCGTTCGTGAACGACAACGCGCCGAACGCCTGGGAGAAGGTGGTGGATCGGCTGCTGGCGAGCCGCCACTATGGTGAACGACAGGCTCAGCACTGGCTCGACGTAGTACGGTTCGCCGAGAGCGACGGGTTTGAGTACGACACCCACCGTCCGGATGCATGGCGGTTCCGTGATTACGTAATTCGCTCGTTCAACGACGACAAGCCGTACACGCAATTCATCACCGAACAACTTGCCGGGGACGAGATGAGCCCCACCAATGAGGAATACCGCGTGGCTGCCGGATTTCAGCGGCTCGGGCCAATCCGTAAGAACGCGGGTAATCAGGAAGTGGCAAGCAGCCGCAATGAGGTGCTGACCGAAATGACAAACGTCGTCGGGGCGGCCATCCTCGGCGTAACGCTCGGGTGTGCTCGCTGCCATGACCACAAGTTCGACCCGATTCGTCACACAGACTACTACCGCATGCAGGCGTTCTTCGCCTCTACGCACGAGAACGACCTGTCTCTCGCCAGCCCGGAGGATCAGGCAGCCTGGAAGGCTAAGGCCCAGGAAGTGGAGTCTGAGATGAAGAAGATGCGGGCGCAGATGAAGTCGTTGAAGGGCAAAGACCTGGCCACGATGGAGAATAAGCTGAAAGATGTTGAGGCGAAGATGCCTGAGCCGCTTCCGGCTATCTTCAGCGTTGCCAACGACCGGGAAAAGGCCAGCCCCATCCACGTGCTCGCCCGAGGTGACCACCAGAACAAAGGCGAGAAGGTCG
>DASQEG010000007.1:0-3956 GCA_035633775.1 Bryobacteraceae bacterium | reverse complement strand
AACAGTACGCCTCGATCATTCATCGAGGCGTAGACCGAATGGAGGCCTTAATTCATGACCTTCTGACGTTCTCCAGAACCATCCATTCGGAACCTCACCTTGGCATTGCCAACCTTTCAGAAGCTGTTGCGGAGGCCACGTCCGTGCTAAAAGGCCGGATCGAGGAGACTGGAGCGACTATCAGGGCCGCGCTGCTTCCTTCGGTCCGCGGAGACACAGCGCAGATGTCGCATGTATTCCAGAATCTTCTCTCGAATGCTTTGAAGTATAAATCTGACGGAACTCGACCGGAGATTCACATCGCGGCGAGGTGTGACGGTGCGCGCTGGGTTGTTTCGGTCAAGGATAACGGCATCGGATTTGAATCCCAGTACGCAGAGCGCATCTTGGGGCTCTATAAACGCCTGTACAAAGACGAATACCCCGGGACCGGACTTGGACTTGCAATCTGCCGACGAATCGTCGAGCGTCATGGTGGCAGCATTTGGGCGGAGTCCACTCCGGGCGAAGGATCGACTTTCTATCTCTCGCTACCCCGCTCCGAAGCCGGATGAAGCCGATACACATCCTCGTTGCCGAAGATAACGATGCGGACGTAATCCTCTTTCGGGAAGCGCTTCAGCATCATCAGATCGAGCATCAGCTCCACGTTGCGACCGATGGACAAGCAGCGCTTGACTATGTGGCGCGGATGGGCACGACGCCCGAAATCCCTTGCCCTGACGTTATGCTCCTCGACCTGAACCTTCCAAAGGTGGACGGCCCAACGATACTCGAGGAGTTCCGGAAGCATCCGGGATGTCAGCACACTCCGGTCGTTGTAGTGACTTCATCTGATGCACAGCGGGACAAGGCCGAAGTCGCCGCATACGGCCCGACCCGCTATTTCCGGAAGCCCTCCGACTTCGATGCATTTATGGAGCTTGGTGCCATAGTTCGCGAGGTGATTGATGAACAGGCTCAGGCCGGCAGCGTAAAGTAGAACGTGGATCCCTGCCCTCGCACGGACTCGGGCCAAATCCGTCCGCCCAGCCGTTCAATCACCCGCTTGCACGTAGCTAGGCCTATGCCGCTGCCGGGAACGTCCTTCCCGTGAAGCCTCTTAAACGGTTCGAATATGTTTCCAGCGTAAGCAGGTTCGAATCCTTCACCGTTGTCACTGACGGACATCTTCCAGAAAGCGTCTTCCCGCACCCCTTCAATCCGAATTCGTGGCACCTCGCCCTTCCTGCGGTACTTGATGGCGTTTGCAACCAGATTCTGGAACACCATTACCATTTGCGTCCGATCCGCCGGCACCTCGGGCAGGGGGCCGAATGTGACCTCCGCAGCACTCTCCCTGATATGGTGGTCAAGATTCAGGAGTGCAATTCTGAGTGGCTCTTCCAGAGCCACCAGGGTTCGCTGCTGTGGAGCATTGGCAACCTCCGAGTAAGAAAGAATGTCCTCCATCAAACGGCGGAGGCGCTCCAGGCTTTCAATACTCATTGAGACGAGGTGCGCTTCCTCTCCGCCCGTGCCTTCCAACCGACGTGCCGCAAGCTTGCAGAGCTTCAAGGCGGAGTGTAAAGGGGAGCGCAGATCGTGAGCCGCAACGTAGGCAAAGCGCTGCATGTCCTCATTGGAACGAATCAGTTCATCTGCCAACCGCTTACGCTCGGTCACGTCCTCGATTGCAAGAAGAATTAGCTCGGAATGGTTGCCCTCCCGCCAGAGTTTCCGGGCGTTTAGCATCATGACTCTGCGACCGAGGGTGGGAAAGTTATGGACAACCTCGAAATCTCGAAAGCTCTTGTCTGTCAGGAGAACCTCTTCAAGGAGAGTCCGCAGTGCTGGGATGTCCCACTGCCCGTCTCCGAGGTTATGTATCAGCTGACGTTCCGTCTCTTCCTTCGAAACACCAAACGTCTGATAAAAAGCTCGGCTGGCGGTTCTGACCCTTAGCGCACGGTCCAGGACCAGCATGGGCTCGCGGACCGTGTCGACCACGTTCTCCAAATAAAGCAGGGTCGCCCTAAGCGCCGTTTCAACCTCGTCCTGAACTTCAGCCTCGCGCCCGGCGGCGGCGAGTTGCTCCTCCAGTTCCGAGTTCCGGGCACGCAGTCTATTGTTCTCATCCGGATTTGAAGGCTGCCTCATTGGTGATTACCTGACGCCGATAACCAGTATGCGGCACGGGCGACCGCCTCCATAGCACCTGAAAAAAGCCGGCACAGGTCCGCGAAGCACGAGACCAGTGACGGATGGGGGAATTTACTGGAATAGCCTGCATACACCTATCGCCTCTGCCGGCGGGACCCGGTAAGAAGAGTTTCTGTATGTCCGTCTGCCTCCCCAAGGCCGCCGCCGTACGGAACGTCTCGTTCCCCGCCGTCTCAGGCGGCCGGGAAGTGGTCACTGACGTGTGTTGCTTCGGGCAATCCGAACATCGCGAGCGTTGCCATTGATGGCGTAATAATAAAGTAACCATGGAGACTATCCGAATCACCACAGACACAAGCAAGCATGCGGGCTGCGGCGGATTGCTCGGCATGTCGCAGGACGCGCCAGTTTACGTCATTGAGCACGAGGGTCTGGAAACGCGCCTGCCCGGCGTTGAAATGATATGCATGACGTGCGGAGAACGGATTCGCTCACAGGATGAAGTGGAAGTTCGCGAAAACTAGCCGGCGCCGCACATGCTGCCCCCTGTCGAAATCGGGACGGGGCTGTAGCGTCATCCTGCAGGCATCGCTCGCCGCGAATGGATAGCGCCTGACTCAGGGAGTGGCCTGCCGGCTTGCTTGACCTTCCCCCCGCAACCGGGTTGCGAAAGTCTCAATGGCAGTGTTATACCGCTCGTGCTGTTCAATCGGCCCCAGGTGGGCGGCCGGACTCACCGACACTCGCATATCACGCGGGATCTTTTCACTCATGTGGTCGCTTGCAACGGGCAGCGTTGTGGTGTCCTGGTCGCCCGAGACAATCAGCACCGGCACGGGGATGCGATCGAGTACATCACTCGCATCCCAATGCAGCATGCCCAAAGTTCCTCGCGCGACAACAGCAGGCGACGAACGGTAGTAGTACCGTGAAGCGAAATCGAGTTGCTCGCGGGTCTCCGTTCCAGCGAAGCTGCTTGAAGCCGTCTGCAGATGAACCAATCCACTCTGATATCCGAGCCAGTTCACACCGCGCACTACCGGTGAGTGTTCGGTGATCACGTGCAGCAGAGGCTCATATACCGGCTTCTGAAGTTTCTCCTGAAGCTCGTGACCTTTGACCGTCCTCACGGGATTGGTATACGTCGTATTCAGCTGCACGATGCCTTGGACATTTGCGCCCGGCGCTCCTCCGTTCCGCTTACAAAGAGTGAGGTTAAGCATTCCGCCGATACTGTGGCCCACCAGAATCGCCGGCTGCGAGCCAGTCGCATCTATCACCGCGCGAAGGTCTGCAGCCATGTTTTCAAGCGCGTAATCGCCTGAGGGAATGGGCTTCGATTGGCCCAGACCGGGCAAATCCCATGCGACTACTCTGAAGCGGTCTTCAAGCCGACGGCGAGCGTAGGACCATTCGCGACGGTCCGCACCCCAACCATGTGTAAAGATGATTCGAGGCGCATCCTGCGGCCCCGATTCTTCCACCGCCAACTCGGCCCCGCTTGGTCCGGTAACCCGTCTCGTCACCGCTCCGAACGCATCCTGTGGCGCGTCGCCACTCGGCCGCACCAGTGACACTAAATGCCGGCCGAAGCCAACCCCTAGAAGCATCGCGAGTGCGATTCCGACCAGAGTCCGACGCCGCCAGCGTGCGCCGGCTCGCGAAATACGCTCATGCACGACCGCGTCGCCGCGACGACCCGCTACCAGGGGTGTCTTACGCGTGCGAAGAAGTAAAAACGCGGCAGCGCCTAACATCGCCAGCGCGATAAGGCCAAGGAGCAGTGGGGCAAGTAGTTGAAAGGGCGTAGCTAC
>DASQEG010000006.1:0-1877 GCA_035633775.1 Bryobacteraceae bacterium | reverse complement strand
CTCCAGCCACGCGTCAGACGACAGAGCCTTGCTTTTGTGAAGCCGCTCGAGCAAGCCCTTCCGAGCAGCTTCTGTGGCGTACACGGTCTCGCGTCGAACCTTCTCGATTCCGATGCGCTCGATGAAGTCGTACGTCCGCTCCAGATAGTTCGCCATCTCGCGGTAGTACTGGAAGAAGAGTTCGGCGGCTTCGATGGCGGCCTCGGTTGTCTCAACCGTGATCAGCACATCGGCCTTGCGCACCTTCTTGCCGGCAGCGCCGCCGATCACGACTTGCCAACTTCCCTCCTGCCCTACGAGCCCGATATCTTTGACCGTCGCTTCAGCACAGTTCCGGGGACAGCCCACAACGCCGAGCTTGGTTTTATGAGGCGTGTAGAGGTTCTCAAGACGACGTTCAAGCTCAACGCCGGCGGAGATGGAATCCTGCGTTCCGAAACGGCAGAACTGCGTTCCCACACAGGTCTTGACCATACGCAGCCCTTTTGCGTACGCCTGGCCCGACGGCATGCCCAACTCAGCCCACACTGCGGGCAGATCCTGCTTCTTCACCCCGAGCAGATCGATGCGTTGGCTGCCCGTCACCTTAACCATCGGCACGTTGTACTTCTCGGCGACTTCAGCGATCCGTCGCAGTTCAGCGGGCGATGTGACTCCTCCGCGCATGCGAGGCACGACAGAGAATGTACCGTCGCGCTGAATATTCGCATGCACACGATCGTTGATGAAGCGCGAAGAGCGATCTTCTTCGTGCTCGCCACAGGTGACGACATCCACGAGGTAGCTAAGTGCGGGACGGCATACCTCACAGCCGGTCCCGTTGCCATAGATATCGAGGACCTCCTGAACAGATCGCAGCTGCTGAGTCCGAACCATCTCGCGCAACTGTGACTCCGAGTACGGCACGCATCCGCACAACGTGGACTTCTGTTCGTCCTCGAACGATGGCGCTACGGCGCGGAGAAGCTCCTGACACTGGCCGGCGCAACTGCCGCATCCAGTGGATGCACGGGTCTCAGCCTTGAGCTGTGACATGGTGCAGATGCCGTTTTCATGCACCGCACGAATGATCGCTCCTTTGGTGACGCCCATGCAGCCGCACACCACTTCGCTGTCCGGGATCGTGGCGACGCGACTTCCTGCATCCGCGACGGGCTCCGGGAACAGTAGGCGTTTGCGCTCTTTTGCCAGGTCCGTGCCGTTACGCAGCCACTCCATGTACCGAGCGCTGTCCTCGATGTCCCCAACAAGAATGACGCCTTGAAGTCTGCTGTTCTTTAGGATGAGCTTTTTATAAACACCAAGGGCGGGGTCTTCGAGCCGTATGCATTCACAGTCCTCGCCCGCTTCGATGACGCCGGCTGAGAAAACGTCGACCCCCATAACCTTGAGCTTGGCCGCCTGATGCGAGCCTTCGTACCGGGCCGTGCGATCGCCCGTGAGGACCGAGGCGAGTACTTTGCCCTGCTCAAGGAGAGGACCGACGAGCCCATACGTAGTGCCCCGGTGCTCCGTGCATTCACCGACAGCAAGGATGTTTGCATCCGAGGTCTCAAGGTGGTCGTTGACGACGATCCCGCGGCCAACCTCGAGGCCCGCGTGGCGGCCCAATTCGGCATTCGGTCGGATGCCGGCAGCCACAACCACGATGTCGGCCGGGAGGACTTCTCCGTCCGCGAACTCAACGGAGTCCGCAAGCTTTCCGGTGCCGTGAATCGCCGTGGTCTGACATGACGTCTTCACACGCACGCCGAGCGCTTCGATCTTGCGCTGCAAGTACTCGCCACCGGCCGTATCGAGCTGCCTTTCCATCAGCCTGGGGATTAGGTGAACCACGGTCACGTCGCATCCCTGCATCTGCAGGCCTCTCGCTGCTT
>DASQEG010000005.1:0-5422 GCA_035633775.1 Bryobacteraceae bacterium | reverse complement strand
ATTTACCGTCAAGGAGTTCCGGTCGCGCTACCGGGCCAGCATTCTCGGGTTGCTGTGGACGGTATTGTTGCCCCTTGCAACGGTGTTCGCGCTCGGATTCATGCTGTTCTTCATCAGCCGCGCGAACCCCAGGGAGTGGGGCGCTGCCTTCCTTGGGGGATATCTTGCGTGGTCGCTGATGCTGACGGCCACGAGCATCGCCGTAGGAAGCATTGTCGCCAACTCTGTCTACGTGTCGAGGATCTATGCCCCGAAGGGCATCTTTCCGCTGAGTGCGTTCCTGGTCGGTGCGGTGGAGTTCGTGGCTTTCTTCTTCGCCGTGAGCCTGCTGCTGGTTTGTATGGGTGGCACTATCTATCCGACTTTCGCTTTACTGCCTCTCGCCACGCTGGTGTACGCCCCGTTCGTCCTTGGCTGCTGTTACTTGCTGGCCGTAGCGAACGTGTTCTGGCGTGACACCACGTTCATATGGGCCGCTTTGTCCACACTGTGGTTCTTCTTCACGCCGATCCTCTACCCGATTACAGCCGTACCCGCTCAATACAGACCACTGTTCGAAGCAAACCCGCTGTATCCATTCGTCCTGCTGTTCCAGAACATCTTTTTGGGCACGGTTCCGCCTGCAGAGCTCTGGATTACAGCGATGATCATTGGCGTCCTTACGTTGGCGGTTGGCGCATCCTTGTTCCGCCGCAACGAAGAACGCTTCTATCTTTATCTGTGAGTGCCGTGAACAATATGGTTGCAGCAACAGAGCCAGCTCGTCAGAGCACTTCCAAGACGCAGAACAAGTCAGGCGCCTCTGTCTCCGTCAGTAACGTAAGCGTGGAGTATACGCTGTTGACAGAGGACCAGCGGACCCTTAAAGGAAGGCTGTTGTCAGCCTTTGGCGGCCGCCCGGACTCGGCGAAGTTCTGGGCGCTGCGCAACGTGTCCTGCGACATCAGCGCGGGCGAGACGGTGGGCGTGCTCGGCCGCAACGGGTCCGGCAAGAGCACGTTGCTCAAAGTCATGAGCCGGGTCATCAAGCCCGTGGAGGGCTCGGTCACTACCTCGGGAACCGTTCAGCCCCTCCTCGAGCTCGGGGCGGCCATCAACATGGAGCTTACCGGGCGCGAGAACGTGATTCTCAACGCTGCGCTGCTGCGGCGCGACCGTCAGCAGGTGCTCGACGCAATGCCGCAGATCCAGGCCTTCGCGGAACTGGGCACGTTCTTCGACATCCCCGTCAAGACATACTCCTCTGGCATGTATGCGCGGCTGGCCTTCGCCATGTCAACGCAGATCAGCCCGGAGATCCTCATCGTCGACGAGGTGCTCGGCGTTGGCGACGAGCAGTTCCAGCGCAAGTGCTACGCCAGGATGAAAAAGCTCATGGAGAGTGGGTCCATCGTTGTACTTGTGTCCCACAACACCGCGCTCATCGAGCAGCTCTGTACGCGCGGCATCTACCTTAAACACGGCCAGATGCTCATGGACGGACCTGTTCGTGAGGTGACCGCGCGGTATCGCGCCGACCTCGAGCGGGGCTAAGCCGGCGAGTTCTCATTTCCGAACCTTTTCAGTTCAGGCGACGTCTGAAGGGGCAGGTATACTCGAATTCTGGGAGGTTGTCACCCCTTGGTCGTGAAACGCCGTTCTTTTTGGATTGCTCCGGCGATCATATTCCTCTGCTCGATGGCCGGCGGTATGTTCGGGCCGCAGATTTCCCCTGCCGCTGCCGCCAGTTCTGAAGACGATATCAAGCAGAGCCTGCGCCAGTTCACGCGTCTCCTGAATCTGGTGGAGGAAAACTTCGCGGACAAGGTCACCCCAGACAAGGCCATCTACAAGGGTGCAATTCCCGGAATGGCCCGGACCCTCGACCCGCATACCAGTTTCTTCGATCCGAAGGAATATCAGCTGCTCAAGGAAGACCAGCGTGGCCACTACTACGGTGTGGGCATGTCCGTGGCCCCCCGCAACGGCAAGACCATCGTTATCGCCCCGTTCCCGGCATCGCCCGCTTACAAGGCAGGCATTCGGCCGGGCGACGCGATCATGATCGTCAACGACAAGCCGACGGACAATCTGAGCACCACTGAGGTGGCCGATCTCCTGAAGGGCGAACGAGGTACACAGGTTCAGGTTGTCGTCGCCCGCGAAGGCTCCGAGAAGCCCCTGACGTTCAACATCATCCGTGACGAGATCCCGCGCAAGAGCGTCGAAGATGCCCACTGGATTCGTCCGGGCGTGATGTATCTGGATATTCAGTCGTTCAACGAGAACACAAGCCGTGAGGTGGAAGCTAACTTCAAGCGGCTTGGTGAGAACAACGTCAAGGGCCTCATCCTCGACCTCAGAGAGAATCCCGGCGGCCTGCTGAACGAAGGCGTTGCGGTGGCCGATCGCTTCCTGCAGAGAGGCCAGACCATCGTGTCGCACCGTGGCCGGAGTTCGCCGGAGAAGCCCTACGTTGCAAGGCATGGAAACTCCGGGTTCGATTACCCGATCGTCGTGCTGGTGAACCGCTACTCCGCTTCCGCCGCCGAGATCGTGGCCGGAGCTTTGCAAGACCACGATCGTGGGTGGATCCTCGGCGAAGGAACATTTGGGAAGGGCCTCGTTCAGACGGTTTATCCAATGGCGGAAAACACTGGCCTGGCGTTGACCACAGCGCACTTCTACACGCCCAGCGGTCGCCTTATCCAGCGCGATTACTCGAACACCTCGTTCTACAACTACTACTACCGGCGGGACACCGATGTGAAGAATCCGCTCGACGTCAAGATGACGGACAGCGGTCGCACGGTGTACGGCGGTGGGGGCATTGCGCCAGATGAAAAGTGGACAGCGCCCAAGCTGAACCCTTTCCAGATTGAGATCTATCGCAAGTTCGGGTTCTTCAACTTTACCGCTAAGTACTTCGGCGGACATGATTTGAAGCTGCCCAGGAATTGGGAACCCGATCAGGCGATCATCAGTGACTTCCACAAGTTTCTCCTCGATGCCGGCGTGAAGTTTACGGAGTCCGATTGGGCGCAGAACCTGACGTGGGTGAAGGAGCAGCTGCGGCGCGAGATGTACATCACCGCGTTCGGTGTTGAGGAATCGCGCAAGCTGGCCGTCGATACCGATCCGCTGGTTTTGAGAGCCATCGAATCAATTCCGAAAGCTCGCGCCTTGCAGGAGAACGCGAAGAAGGTAGTGGCCCAGCGCTCGGAGGAGCAGGCCCCGCGTAACCGCGGCCGCTAGGCTAATCTGATAAGAACGCCGCTGCTCTTAAAAGGCGGCGTTCTTCCCCCAGTGACCGACTACATCCCCTCCCCCCAGATCACAGTTCTCGACACCGGCGGACAATACACACATCTGATCGCCCGAAAGGTGCGCGAACTTGGCGTCTATGCGGATGTTAAGCCGAGCGAGACTCCCGCCGCGGAACTGCATGGACGCAAAGGTCTGATCATCTCAGGAGGCCCGTCCAGTGTCTACGAAGATGGCAGTCCCACGGTGGACCCGGCGATCTTCGAGGCTGGAAGCGCAGTACTTGGGATTTGTTACGGTCAGCAGCTTATGTCAAGGCTCCTGGGCGGAGTCGTCGACCGGGGCGACAAGGGCGAGTACGGGCTCGCCGCCCTCAAGCTGAGTAGTGGCGCCGGAGCTTTGTTCGCCGGTGCTGCGGACGACACCCAGCAGATCTGGATGAGTCATCGCGACACTGTGCGCCAGGCGCCGCCCGGGTTCGCGGTCCTCGCCAGTACGGACACATGCTCGATCGCCGCCATCCAGGCACCGGACAGGAAGCTTTACGGTGTCCAGTTTCACCCCGAAGTCGTTCACACCCGAAACGGTCGCCGCATTCTGTCCAACTTCCTGTTTGAGGTCTGCGGGTGCACCCCAGATTGGGATCCGAAGCACAGGGGGCATGTCGTCGAGGAGAAAATTCGTGAGGTCGCTCGCGACCGGAATGTGTTTTTCTTCGTCAGCGGCGGCGTGGATTCAACGGTAGCGTTTACGCTCTGCCTTCGAGCCCTGGGCGAGGATCGGGTGAGCGGATTCTACGTTGACACCGGCCTGATGCGTGAGGGAGAGACGCGGTATGTGCAAAGGCTCTTCAAGGCTCTGGGAAGTCGCAACTTTATGGTTGAAGAAGCGGGCGAACAGTTCCTCAGCGCACTGGACGGTGTGACCGAGCCGGAGGCTAAACGCAAGATCATCGGCGAGGAGTTTGTCGAAGTCCAGGAGCGCATCCTGCGCACAGCCCACTTCCTGGACGGGAACTGGATTCTCGGGCAGGGAACCATCTACCCTGACACGATCGAGTCCGGCGGCACCGCCAAAGCGGATCTGATCAAGACGCATCATAACCGTGTTGCCGGCATCCAGCGCCTGATTGAGCAGGGCCGAATCGTTGAGCCTCTTACGTGGTTCTACAAGGATGAAGTCCGCGAGATCGGGCGTGAGTTGGCCTTGCCTGAGGAATTCCTCGAGCGGCATCCCTTTCCGGGGCCCGGGCTGGCCATTCGCTGCCTTTGCGCAGAGAAGGCGGAATCGGTTCGGGAGACCCCCGATGGCTGGATCATCCCGGTGCACTCAGTCGGCGTACAGGGTGATATGCGCAGCTATCGTCCGGTACTCGCAATCGAAGGCTCGGACCTGCTCGCTCGAGCCACCGAACTGATCAACAGAATCGACGAGGTGAACCGGGTGATCGCGGTGGTTGACGCGCGAACTGCTATCCGGTCGATGGCTGTATCGCCCCAGGCTCTAACGGCGGAGCGCCTCGACCGCCTTCGCCGGGCCGACGCTATCGTCCGCGAAGTTTGCCATGAGACGGGGTTCGAGCAGCGCGTGTGGCAGTTCCCGGTGATCACGATTCCCTTCGGGACGCCGGAAGCACCGGACTCGGTCGTGTTGCGTCCGGTCGATTCAGTCGATGGTATGACTGCAGCATCGGTGGAGATTCCGGCCGACGTGCTTGAATCGCTGCGTCAGAGGCTAATGGCGGAAGTCGCCGGAGTTGCGGCTGTCTTTGTCGACCTGACCCACAAACCGCCGGGCACAATCGAGTGGGAGTAGCCGGTCAGATTCGGTGGAAGCTGCGCAAAATATCGCGCATGGAGTACCGCAAAGCTACAGGTCTTCCATGCGGGCAGGCCATAGGGAACTGCGTCTGTGAGAGCGCTGAAAGAAGCCAGTCCATCCGACGGCTATCAAGCTGCGTATTTACCTTGATTGCCGCACGGCAAGCGATTGTCGCTGCGATGCCGCGGCGAACATCGTCGAGCGAGAGGTTCCGCAACTCGACTTCGGCGATCTCGAGGATCTCGAAGATCAGCTTTTCGATCTCTGCCGGTCCGACGCCGGCTGGAGCTGCCTTGACCGCGACCGTGCGCTGACCGAAAGGTTCCGTATCAAACCCGCTGGCGTGCATCTCATCGGC
>DASQEG010000004.1:0-1709 GCA_035633775.1 Bryobacteraceae bacterium | reverse complement strand
TGGGCGTACGGGTGGCGCAGGTGGTCGCCGAGACCGAGCCATGTGTGATGGAGTTCGTGGGCCTGAGCGGCTATGCGGAATCCGGATCGCCCGACGCGGTGTTGCAAAAGTACGGGATGACCGCCGACAGCGTGATTGCAGCCGTTCGCAAAGTCGCGGGTCGCAAACGATAGGCATCCACCGAGCCCGAAGATCGGCATCTCATGTCCGAAGCACAGGGGCTTCTCAAGCGGATGATGGTTTCCGCTATCAACTCGCGTGAGGTCGAGAACAGTCGTGTCTCACGCCTGCTGCACGATCAGGTCGGTCAGGTCCTGAGCGCTGTGGGTCTCCAGTTGGACGTCCTCAAGCTCGACTTGCGGGATCGCATCCCTGAGATCACGGACCGCGTGCGGGAGATCCAGATCCATCTGGACGACGCAGTGAAGCAGGTGCGGGCGTTGAGCTACGACCTGAATCCCGCAGTCGTGGAGCGCGCCGGGCTGGAGGCGGCGCTTGAACGGCTGATCGGCCGCTGCCGTTCAAGGTTCCCGGGATCGCTTCGATTGTTCTATGACATGCCTGACCGCCCGCCGTTACCAATAGCGAATGCGTGGTACAAAATCGCCGAGCTTGCACTCGAAAACGCGATCCAACACGCGGAGGCAAAATCCATCGAGGTTCACGTCCACCGGCGACGGAACCTTATGGTTCTGGAGGTTCGCGACGATGGCCGCGGGTTCGACCCGCAAGACACGGATGCTCATTCCCCCGGGCTCGGACTGCTCCTGATCGAACACTATGCTTCACAGGTGCCGATCCGGGTGCTGCTGCGGAGCCGGCCCGGACATGGCACCCTACTCCGTTCGACTTATATCGCCGAGGGCGGTGAACCACGCCCCGACTAAAGCAGAGGACTCGATGCGCTACGACGTATTGCTGGTAGACGACCACAAGATCATGCGGGACGGCATTAAAGCCATCCTGCGTCACAGCGAAGAGTTCAATGTCATCGGGGAAGCCGAAGACGGATCCATCGCGATTCAGATGGCGCGTCAGAAGCGACCAGGCATCGTGCTGATGGACATTGGTCTGCCCGGGCTCAACGGCATTGAAGCGACTACGGAGATCCTCCGCCACTGCCCGGAGATCCGTATCATTGTGCTCTCCATGTACGATGACGAGCATTCCGTCGTCAGCGCCATTCGCGCCGGAGCCCGGGCGTTCGTGCTCAAAAAGGCATCGGACAACGACCTTCTGGATGCACTTCGAACTGTGGCCAAGGGTGGATCGTATCTGAGCCCGCAGGTATCCGACAGGCTGCTTCACCGCATTCAGCGTGGGGACCTTGAAGCCAAACACGTGCCATCAGTGCTTGAAGGCCTCTCGCCCCGTGAATTGCAAGTCTTGCGGATGGTGGCCGAAGGCAAGACGAGCAAGGAGATCGCGGTCATGCTTGACCTGGGCCTGCAAACGGTTCGCAGCTACCGCAAGACGATGATGAAAAAACTCAACGTCAACAACGTCGCAGGTCTCACGCAATTGGCGCTTTCCGCGGGTCTGACTCGTTTTCCCGCTGCACCTCCGCCGGATTCAGATGATTAACGTTCAGAGCACGCACTGGCCTCACCTCGAAGTGCGGGATGCGCACGTGCATTTCTTCAGTGATGGGTTTTTCCGCACGCTTGCAGCGCAGAAGGGCTCGCCCGACGAAGATGTCGCGGCCACTC
>DASQEG010000003.1:0-1518 GCA_035633775.1 Bryobacteraceae bacterium | reverse complement strand
CGTCGGGTCCGCTGAAAGGGAAGCAGCCTTGCCGCTGTTACCAGAATGAGCGTATAGATTAAACCTGCGGACGCGAACAAAGCAAAACAGCGGACCCAGGCGACGAACGCTGGCGCAAATTGCCGAGCGACACGAGAGGCTGCGAGCGATGCGCCAAACCCGCTCAGTAAGGCCAGTGCGGCAATGGAGGCCAGCTTTAATCTCCGATTTGGCTGCTGGAGCCGCCGTGCAAGACCGAAAGCGGCCAGCCATGCAAGCGCAAGGATAATCAGGTCCAGCCAGTAGTGCGGTCGGTGCACCATTCTCCGTTTCAGTGTACCGACGGGGATCTTAGCGGCAGTTCAGTGACACCCTAAACAGGTGAACCCGCGGCCGTGGCACACCGCGCACGAAGGTTTGTCCAGGTTCGCCTTTCCCGAGGAATGAACGTCGATCCAGTCGGAGGTGTGCGTAGCGGGCTTCAGTTTGGCCGACTCATCGTGACATTTCGCGCAGCTGAAGGGCGGATCTATGCTGTTGTGGCAAACCAGGCAGTCCGCCATAGCAGGGAACGCCGCCGGCTTCTCCGTCAACTGGGCAGAGTGCTCCAGGCCGCGATGACAGGCGGCACACGGCTGTGTCGTACCCGCGAGGACATTGTTCAGATTGCCCGGGTCTGAGAGGTACTTCTTTGCCTCGATGGCCTGCCGTACGATCGGGGCGATGTTGCCGAGCTTTGCATGGAGAGCATGATTGAACCTGGTGACCGTGAGCTGGCGTTGTTCACGTGCCTTCCACGTACGGTTGTCCTTATGGCAGGAGGCGCAGACGGCGGCAGCGGGGAGCAGGTTGTCCGACGCGCGCGTACTCGAGGCCGCTGCCGTGTGACACGTGCGGCAGTCAATCTTTGCTTTGAGATGGACCTGGTGTGAGAATTGTCCTTCCGCCGCGAGGTTCAAGAGCAGCAGGGCGGCGATGCTGATGATCAGCCGCCGCCCTCCGAGAGCCGCTACTGCTTGTAAGTGATTCGCCAAACCTTGTTGCCGCCGTCGTCACTGACGAGCAGGCTGCCATCCTTCATCTCGAGGATACCGGTCGGCCGTCCCCAGACCTCACGCTTCTCAGGATCGATCATCCAGCCGCTCAGGAAGTCTTCCGGCTGAGTTGCAGCCGCCTTGCCCGCGTGGAAGGGCACGAAAACGACAGAATACCCGACCCGTTTCGACCGGTTCCAGGAACCGTGCAGCGCGAGGAAAGCTCCACCGCGATAGCGGGCAGGGAACTGCTTACCCTGATAGATCTTCCAGTCGATAACGGCGGTGTGTGCACCCAGAGAAACATCAGGCGTGATCGTCTTACTGACCAGATCCGGCTTCTGTCCCTTGTTCCGCGGGTCCTCGTTAGGGCCGAAGTACGCATAGGGCCAGCCGTAGAATCCGCCCTGCTGGATATGCGTGAAGTAGTCCGGCACCAGGTCGTCACCAAGCTGATCGCGTTCCTGCACGGATGCCCAAAGTGTATTCGTGCCGGGGTAGAAGG
>DASQEG010000002.1:0-2003 GCA_035633775.1 Bryobacteraceae bacterium | reverse complement strand
GCTCAGATCAGGGTCGAAGCGTTCAACGCACTGAACCGGGTGAACTGGAGGGAGCCTGCAAGCACCAACATCAGCAATGCGAGCTACGGGTTGATCACGGGCGCGGCGCCGCCCCGGCAAATCCAGATTGGCGCCCGAATTTCATTCTAAGCGGCAGGAAGGTTAATGCGAATTGCATCCATGGCTGTTGCGGCACTCGCGTTTGTCACGTATTGCGGAGCTGCGGAGCTGTCCGTAGCGGGAACGCGATTCATGATGGATGGCAAACCATTTCCGTACACCGGCATCAGCTTTTTCAACGCAGTTCACAATCAGGCGTTCAATAAGAGCGCCGAAGATCGGCGTCAATGGATGAAGAAGTTCGCCAGGTACGGCATCAACGTGCTTCGCGTTTGGGGGCAGTGGGATAACAAGCGCGGTTTCGTAGATACTTGCCCGGAATGTACGCTGTATCAGCCGTCCGGCGAACTGCGCCCTGGTCCGCTCGATCAATTGAAGGCCATCTGTGCCGACGCAGACGCTCTTGGGATGGCCGTCGAACTCGCGATGTTCTCTCAGGAGAGCTGGCACGACGGGGTCAAGTTGTCGCCCGAGGCGGCCGACCGTGCTGTGGCGGCGGTCACGCGGGAGCTGCAGCCCTATCGGAATGTGATCCTGCAGGTCTGGAACGAGTTTGACGAGCGCGCTCTCGACCACGTGAAGGCCATCAAAGCGATCGATCCCAAACGGCTGGTCACGAACTCACCGGGAGTCGCCGGTGTGCTTGTCGGCATGCGCGGTGAGATGGAAGCGCTGGATTTTCTATCACCGCATACGTAGAGACAGGGTGCTGGGCGAACCTGGGAGGTCGCACCCAGAGAGATCGCCTATCTTCTGGCCCGCTACAACAAGCCAGTCGTCGATGATGAGCCTGCTCGGAACGGCACGGCGCAGTTCGGCGGCCCGAAGGCACCGACAAGTCCTTACGACCACATACTTCAGATCCGGGCCGTTTGGCAGGAAGGCGGTTACGTCGTCTACCACCACGACATGTTCCAGATGGGAAAAGGGCACCCGACCGTGCCGCCGACTGGCATCCCCGATCCCGAGTTCAACCCGTACCACCGCCAGGTGCTCGAGTTCCTTGCTCTGAGGGATCGCTACATGCGATAGTGCAGGTCGCACAAGCAAAGGATCGAAATTGCACCTGACGACTGTTGCCGCAACCGCGACACTGGTTCTGTGCGCGCTGCAGGCGCTTGGCGCGGAGGTGCGCGTCCACCGAAATTTGACTTACGCCCGCACGCCGCAGAAGGAGCTCCTGCTGGACCTGTACATTCCTTCGATTCACTCAGGACCCTACCCAGTTGTGCTCTACGTTCATGGAGGCGGCTGGTCAGGCGGTTCGAAGGAGAATCCGCCGACGGCCAGGCTCGTGGACCGTGGCTACGCTGTAGCCAGCATCAACTACCGCCTCAGCCATGAAGCGACATTCCCGGCCCAAATCCACGACTGCAAAGCAGCGGTGCGCTGGCTGCGTGCGAATGCCTCCATGTATGGGCTGACTACAGAGAAGATCGTGGCATGGGGCGGATCGGCCGGTGGCCACCTGGTAGCGCTCCTCGCTACCTCAGGAGGCGTCAGGGATCTCGAAGGCGATCTCGGTAATGCAGGCGAGTCGAGCCGCATTCAGGGCGCGATCGACTTCTTCGGTCCCACGGACTTCTTTCAGCTGAACGGTGCACGGCTCTACAAACGCCCGGACACACCGGATTCGCCGGAGGCTCGCCTGGTCGGTGGCGCACTTGCTCAGCGACGCGATGTCGTAGTCGCCGCGAACCCGATGGCACACCTGACGAAGGACGACCCGCCGATGTTAGTTCTGCACGGAGACCAGGACGATGTGGTTCCCCCGCATCAGAGCCAGCTGCTTGCAGCGGCTGCGTGGAAAGCCGGCGTGCCGATAGAGCACCACGTCATCCCTGCGCGAGGCCACGGGTTTCGGACGGGCCGCGACTTCGACC
>DASQEG010000001.1:0-2401 GCA_035633775.1 Bryobacteraceae bacterium | reverse complement strand
TTCGGATCGAAGATGGGCGTTGATGCCACACGCAAGTGGCAGTCGGAAGGATTTACACGCCCGTGGCCGAAAACAATCACGATGACCGCCGAGGTGAAAGATCGGGTTGACAAGCTCTGGAAACGGGCCGGCCTCTAGATGGCGCCGACGGTCAAGCTCAGCGCAATCCAGGTGCTCGCATTCTCGGCGTTCGGAGTTGTGCTCGGAAGCTGGCTCAAACGCCGGATTCCGGTGCTCGATTACCTGAACATTCCCGCGGCGATTGTTGGCGGGCTGATCTATTCGCTGGCGGTGCTGATTCTGCGGGACCGCTGGATGAACGTCGACATGGATCTGGCGTTGCGCGATCTGCTGATGATCGCATTCTTCACCACGATCGGAATGGGTGCGAGCATTTCGCTCGTCCGTACCGGCGGTCCTCAGGTCGCGCTGTTTTTCGCATTGGCCACCGTAGGCGCCGTCCTGCAGAACGTCGTCGGAATCGCAGGTGCGACGGCGCTCGGTCTTGATGCGCTCATGGGCATCGTTTCAGGATCTGTGGCCCTGACGGGAGGTCCGGCGACGGCCCTGTCGTTTGGGCCGACATTCGAGCGCATGGGAGTTGCAGGTGCGACTACTCTCGGCGTGTCGTCAGCAATGTTCGGGATCACGGCCGGGGGCCTGCTCGGCGGCTTCATAGGAGGCTCGCTGATACGTCGTCACGGGCTGCAAAGTCCCAGGGCTCGCGCGATCTCTGAGCAAACCGAAGTTGAAGCACAACTGACCGAGCGCGGACTGCTTCGCAACGTGATCCTGATCGCCGTTGCCATGGGCATTGGTTCAGTCATCAGCGCCTGGTTCACGGAGCGGCAGATTACGTTGCCGGCCTACATCGGCGCAATGATCGCGGCCGCAGTTCTGCGCAATCTCGATGATCGATTTAGATTCGCCGGCGTATCGCAGGAGCACATGGATGCGCTCGGAAACGTTGCCCTGTCGTTGTTCATCGTCATGGCCCTCCTCACACTCCGCCTGTGGGAGTTGGTACACCTGGCGCTCCCGATGCTCGTGCTTCTGTTCGCGCAAATCGCGCTTGTATGGCTGATGTGCGTGGGCACCTTCCGCCTCATGGGCCGGGACTACGAGGCGGCGGTGATGGCCGGCGGATTCTGCGGGTTCATGCTTGGAACCACTGCAAACGCGATGGCGTGCATGAGTGTACTGACCGAGAAATATGGCCCGGCACCCCGGGCCTTCATCGTCGTGCCGCTCGTCGGCGCCTCGCTGATTGACTTCACCAACGCCACGGTGATCGTGCAGATGGCGAATATGTTGAAGTAAGGGGGGCACGATAATGCCCCCGGCGGCTCGCTCTGTCTAGTGTTTCGTCGGGGGTGTGGCGGTGCGAATGTCAGGCAGCGGCGTAGTCGCGGTGTGGGGCGGCAGAATCGGTACCTGGACCTGCGGCTGACGACCGGTCAGCGTCTTCAGGAACGCAACAATGGAATCCACCTCTGCCTCGGTCAGCTTCGCTCCCAGCTGCGCAGTGCCCATTACCGCAACAGCCTGGCGCAGATCCCAAACTTTGCCCGAGTGGAAGTAGGGTGCCGTCAATGAGATATTCCGCAATGACGGCGATTTAAACACGTATTCATCACTCGCTGTCCGAGTAACGGCGAACCGTCCGCGGTCCGTCTGCGGCAGGATCTCCGACCCGGGCTTTTCGACGACGCCAAACGGAAAATATCCCTGCCCCCCGAAGTTCACGCCGCTGTGGCATGGCGCGCATCCCTTGCTCATGAACACCTCGAGTCCGCGCTTCTCCGCGGCATTCAACGCCTCGGTCTTCCCGGCAAGGTACTGATCGAAGCGCGATTCCGGCGTGATGAGCGTGGCTTCGAAAGTTTCAATCGCCCTGGCCATGTTCTCGAACGTAACTGGATCGGCCTCGCCGGGGAACGCCTTACGAAATCTTGCAACGTAATCGGGGATGCTCTTCAGGGTCGACACCGTACGCTGCGGC
This sequence comes from Bryobacteraceae bacterium, assembly GCA_035633775.1. Taxonomy (GTDB): domain Bacteria; phylum Acidobacteriota; class Terriglobia; order Bryobacterales; family Bryobacteraceae; genus JAWXCM01. Next base: position 399 of record DASQEG010000001.1, on the reverse strand, counting down.
GTGCTGTTCATTTCAACGGCAGCCTGCACGGGGCCCATAGCCTGCTCCTTCAAATCCTTGGCGCGGCCATCCCAGAACTGGGCCATGTTGAACACAGCGTTCAGCACGGTGGGACTGTTGCGTGGTCCCTTCTGCCATCCATGTCCAACAGAGGTCTCGAGGAGGTCTACTCCGCCGAGGCTGAGATTGTGGCAGGTATTACAGCTGATCAGCCAACTGGAGGAAAGCCTCGGGTCGAAGAACAACAGCTTCCCGAGTTCCACCTTGTCCGGAGTTGCCGGGTTCGCTGCGAGTGCCGGTGGGGCAGCCGGTATCTGCTTAAACATTCCCTGAGCCTTTTTGAGCAACGCGGCGTCCTGCCCGAGCGCGGTGGCGGCCAGCAGCGCTGCCACGCTGACT